>CAMVDK010000052.1 GCA_947166165.1 uncultured Porphyromonadaceae bacterium | reverse complement strand
AAAAGGTGTTAATTCTAACAAAACAAGGGCAAAAATGGGGTATTTTGTCAAAAATCAGAAAAATTGAGAAACATTTCAAATCGTTGTATATCAATTACTTTGTTGCTTTTCTTTCCTTTGTTAGAGGCGGTTATGTTCCGGCTCTGGGTACGGCTCAAAATGCCAATCATTTGTCTGTCAAATGGTTGGTGTTTTTTGTTTTGCCCAAATTCCCACCTTTTCCCCACTTATTGGCCGTTTAATGCATTTAAACATTAGCCCAACTTTTAAAGTTGGACTAATGCGCTGAAATACAATAAAATATATGGTGTTTGTATTTATTAACGGGCATAAAAAAGCGGCCATGCTTATGGTCGCTGATAAAATGATTGTCACCTCGTTCTTCAGGTGCTCAGAGCTGCCACAACAGCTCGTAGTGCTTGGGCTTGCATATCCAGCACTTCCTCCAATGTTGCGAAATTATGGACTACCTGCAAAAGCCTGCGCCTTTGACCGTTGGTGCCCATGCCGGCAAAGTCAAGACTATGAGGACAACTGGTGGCATCAAGGACAATGAAACGCAAGCGACTGATGAATTCTGCAATTCAATGTGTCGCTTTGAGATACTGCAGGTCGCCATACCAGTAGCTGGCTGTGCAACCGTCGCCGATGAGCGGGTCGTCAGCCGCTCAAAGCGTCACCGTGTTCTGCATTTCCGAAAGCAGCCTCCCTTTCGCGATGAAGGGGAGGCTGGCTTGCGTCGGTGGCCATCGGCGCGGGGCGCCGCGGGCCAGTGGGGGGCATTACTTGACGACTTTCTTCTCGCCGTCTTCGACGACGATGCCTTTGTAGTCGTCGCCCACGGGCTGGCCCATCATGTTGTAGCGGCGGCCGCCCGTCTGCTTGGCGGCATTGAGGTCGTCGACGCCGGTGATGACGGATTGCGTGAACGCGGCGCTCACGGCCACTGCCGAGGCGGGCATCTTGAAGGTGTAGGTGCCGGGGGTGTCGCCCTCGTTGAAGTCAACGCCCACGCGTCGCGGCGCCATCGTGGGTGCGCCGGCAGGCTCACCGGCATCGACCGTGGCGATGGTGAGCGACTCGAGTTCGTAGCCGAAGTCGGGCGTGACGGTGAGCGTCACCATCTCGTTGGTGTAGGCCCACGTCTTTTCGCATGCCACTGTGCCGTGTTCGAGATCCGAAGGAATGGCGACGTCCCATCGGCCGGTGAAGTAGCCCGTCGAGGGATTGGCCATCGCGCCGGTAGTGCTGCCCGACTCATAGGCAACGGCTCCCACGAGGTTGATGTCGGCCAGGAACATGCTGGGGGCGGTGGCGATGCTCCAAGTGTTGTCGCAATAGATGGTGGTCAGCCCCGTGCATGAGCGGAACATACTCGTTGCGTTGGTCACCTTGCTCATGTCGAACGTGTTGACGTCGAGCGTGGTGAGCGTTTCGCAGTTGAGGAACATGGAGTTCATGTTCGTCACCTCGCTGGTGTTGAGATACTCGAGTCCTTCGATGTTTTCGAGGACTTTGAACTCAAAGAACCAGGAGTAGCAACTGCGCGGACGGGCATCGGCAAAGCTCTCGTCGAAGACCACATTGGTAGCCACTGTCTTGACGCTTTTCCATTCCGGAACCGTCCAGCCCACATTGGTGACGGCGTCGTCGCGCCACATGTTGGTGATGCTTTGTCCGTCCCACAAGCCGCCATTCAGGGCCTCGACGGGCTGGTGGACGAAGTAGAGCGTCGTATTGTCCTCACACCAGAGCACGGCGTCGACGACGTCGGGCGTGGCAAACGTGACGGTGACGGTGACCGGCTCGCCGGGCATGGTGAAGGTGTAGGCACCGCCGGCCGCGGTGACATCAACGGTGTTGCCGCTCACGTCGCCGGTGACGGCCACATTGGCCAAATCGCTGAACTGGCCGGGCGCGGGGGTGACGGTGATGGTGGTGCCCGGGAATCCGATTTGGGGCACATCGGCCGTGCCGTCGCCTTCAACGACCAGCGTCACCAAATGCGACGAAGTGAAGTAGCCCGTGGTGGGATTGGCCATGGAGCCGTCGTCAATGCCTTTGTCGCGATAGGCCACGGCACCCACCAGATGGCTGTCGTAGGTGAACATGCTGGCATCGTTCTCAATGTCCCATGTGTTGTCGCAGTAGATGGTCGTCAGCGAAATGCAGTCGAAGAACATCTTGTTGGCTCTGATGACTTTGGACACGTCGAAGCTGTTGACGTTGATTGTGGTCAACGACCAGCAGTTGTCGAACATTGATCTCATGTCGATCACCTCCGATGTGTTCAGGTTTTCCAAACCTTCGATGTTCTCCAGGCTCTTGAAGTAATAGAACCAATAATAGCAAGAGGTGGGTCGGGCCTGCGCAAAGTCGGGCGAGAACACCACCCGGGTGGCCTGTTCGGTGTCGCCGGTGTTCCAGAACGGAATTCCGTAGGTGGGCAGCGCCCGCTCGCCGACCCACAGTGCGGTGATGGTTTGGCCGTCGTAGGTGTCGCCCACCTGCGGTTCGCCCGTGGGGTTGGCCACAAAGTCGAAGTAGAGCGTGTTGTTGCCTTGGCACCACATCACGCGCGGTCCCAGGTCCTTGAATGTGGCGGTGATGCGGAACTTGGTGGCCTCAAGATAGTTGGGCGTGATGTTGTCCATCAGCCAGTCGGGCAGCACGAAACTGAAGTGCGTGTCGTCGATTTGGCGGGTGCCGATCACTTCTTGCGTGTACCACAGTCCTTGCGCCTTGCGCGGTGCGTGCGGAGTGCCGCCGCCCGTGATTTCGTATCCGGCCTCGACGGTGAGATTGGTGAGCATGTAGCCCAGGTCGGGAGCAACGGTGATGGTGACGGTGTCGCCCACCCTTGCCATGTCGACATCGGCCGTGACCGTGCCGTGCTCGATGTCGAGAATCTCGATGGCGTAAACCGTGTAGCGGAACGAGGCGTGGACGGTGACATTGCTGTAGGGCATGGTGAACCTGAGCGATTCGCCCTCGGTGACCCAGGCGTATGGCAAATCGTCGCCATTGTCGTCGGTGATGGTCAAGTGGTTGAGAACATAGTCCTCGTCGGGGGTGACTGTCAAGGTCACCGTTTCGTCAAAGTGGTGGGACATATTTGGAATGTCTTCGCTCACCGTGCCGTTCTTCATGTTCGGATCGTTTTTCACATGGTAGTCGGCCAACTTGAAGGTGGCATAGATGGTGACACTGTTGCATTCAGGCATGATAAAGGCGTAACTGCCTTCGTCGAACTTAGTGACTTCCACAGGCAACGACGCGAATTGACTGGTGCTGGCCACGACGTTCACCGATTCGGTGGCATATCCACGGTCGGGGTAGGTGTGGAAAAACACCGCATCGCCCTCGTAGCCACGTTCTTCCACATCGATGCTGCCGTGTTCAGTTTCGGCAACGTACACCGGGTATTTGGGGGTGGGGGCAAACAGTGGCGTGACCGTGACATCATCACTTCCGATGGTGAACGTGTACAGGTTGTTGCCGATTTTTGTGGCTGTGAGATACTCGCCGGTGTCGTCCTCCTTCACCTGCAGTCCGACGGCATGGAAACCATCGGCGGGATAGACGTTGACCACGACCTCGTCGCCAGTGGCGGCGTGGTCAACATTGGCCAGGGCCGACCCTTCTTCGGTGGACGGGCTTACGGTGACGGCGTAAAACACGCGCGCAAAGCTGGCAGTGATTGTCACGTCGGCGGCAGGCATGGTGAAGCTGTAGGCCTGATAGTTAGGGTCATAATAGTCGGCATACTCCACGACCGTGCCGTCGTCCTGGCGCGTGATGGAGAAACTATGCAAAGTCCACAGGTTGCTCTCGGGGCGGATAAACACCCTGATGAACTCTCCGGCATCGGCAGTGCCCGACATCTTGCTGACCGACACACTGCCGCCTTCGCTGCTGTTGATGTTGATGTGATATGCGCCTGCCAGGGCCATCGGGGCGCTGGCAAGCATGACTATCAATGCATATAATAATCTTTTCATCATCGTTATGGGAATTAGCGGATTACTTGATTAAAACTTTCGTGCCATTGTGGATGTAGATGCCGGCGGCGGTGGGCTTGTCGCGCAGCGCACGTCCGTCGATGGTGTACCAGTTGTTGTTGACGGGATGCTTCACATTCAGGTCTTCAACACCGGTGACGATGCCGCCGTCGTCGAAGCTGAGCACCACACGCCTGAGGGTGGAGGTGGCCAATGATCCGAGCATGAAGAATGCACGGAAGGCGTTGATCTGGGTGGGCGACTCGGGATAGAACAACTGATTGTCGTCGCCCATGTAGAGCAACTGGTCGTTGTCGGGCAGCATCACTGGCGAATAGGTGCCCACCATCGACACCGCGCCGGCTCTCACCGAGCAGGCAGACTGGTTTTTGATGGTCACGTTCTCGAACACGGGGTTATCCACACGCGGGGCCTGCCTCCACTTCACCAGATAGGGCTTGCCGGCTTCAATATAGTTAGTATTGACAAAAGCGATGCGGAGCACGCCGTTGTCTTCGTCGTATTCCGATGCGAAGAAACGGCACACCTGGGCGTCGTGCAGCGGGGTGTCATAGAGGCTTTCCATATCGAAGGGCAAGCACAGGGGGTACCATGTGCCGTCTTTGTAGAACGTGCGCCCCTTGAGCACCACATCCACCGTCGTGCCGTCGTAGGTGGAGATGAGGTCCTCGTTCTCGGAATCGTCGCGCAGCGACAGCTGGGTGATGGCCTTGAACTGATCCACCGGTTGGCCCGACTCGTTGGTGATATAGCAAGTGAAGGGATCCATCATCGAGTGGTCGATGACCCACGTGTCATCGTCTTGCAACTGATAGGGAGCTTCGATGCCCATTGGCGAGAATTTGCCCGGGGTGCCGTAGATGCGGTAGTTGTCATTCTCAAAGGATTGGTAGTAAGCGCTCTTGTCGTTAGGCTTAATCACCACCTCGTGATTCACGCCGAGTTTGATGGGGGCGTCGTTCACCATAATATAATAGGGCACCCACGGCTTGATGACGCCGTCGTCGACAATGTCCATTGCCACAACCACTGTGCTGCCTTCTTGACGCACGCCTGCCGGCTGATAGAGCGTGGCCCCGCCGTTCACCTGCAGGCTGTAGGGCAGGTAGAGCGTGTAGTCGGTCGACTTGTACGTGTCGTATTCATAGAGTGTTGTCTCGCCCTCGGTGACGTAGTAGCCGTCGTCGTCGACAACGGGCTGGCCGTTGCTGTCGAGTTTCACATTCGGCAGGGTGTAGGCCCTGGTGCCGGTGTGGGTCACATCGAGCGTGCGTTCATACTCGATGCCATTGATGGAGGTGATGGTGGCCGAGCCGATGGGCAGTGTGGGGTTGTGCACCGACGATGCGTAGAACGCCGGTTTATCGGGAGTGAAGTCGTTGTCGATCCAAATGCGCGAAGCCAAATACTTGTGACTGCGGTAGCCAGTTGCGGCGCTCATGTCGAACCAGGCGCCGTCGGGAATATGCTCGACGGGACTGAGACCGTTGACGCGCGGCTTGCTGCTCACCAGCCGCCAGGGGCGGTAGGTCGCAAGGTTGACCTCCGGTTCGGGCAGCAGATGCTCCATCTCGGCAGGCACCGGAAACTCACCCACTTGATACGACCAGTTCTCCAAGCCCAGCTCGGGAATCATGAACAAGGACCTGAAGAAACTGCTCTGCTCATTGAGATTGACCGCCCAAGCAAACTCCTTCGTCGCAGCGGTTCCATTCTCTTCAATGTAGTTCACAACCCGGTTTTTGTCAAGAACCACTTGGGAATAATGGACATTATCGGCCGGAGTGTAATCGCAGGAGCGGATGGCATCGTTGAGATTACCGCCGAAATACTGCCGCGTGTTGTAGCAGCGCGTCACATTGAAGTCCATCCCCGGAGCCACTTTCCCGACAAACGGCATCGGCATCCAAGTGCTCTGCTCCAACGGAATGGTGTAGATGATGGCGCAGTCGGTGGCACTTCCGCCGAAGCACTCGCCCACCAGGTCGCCGCTATTGCTCGAAGAGTTAAGAAGGAAAAAGCAGTCCTTCACCACGCAGTTGATGAAATTGGCACCGCCGGTGGTCAAGCAACGACCCATCAAGAATCCGTTGGTGCTTAGATTGGACGTGATCACGCAGTTGTCGAGGCACACATTGATCATTTGCAACGCACCACATTCACCCACCACAGCGCCAAAGGTGTCGTTGGATGTCTGTGTCGAGCTGCCAAAGGTGTTGTTGAATGTGCAGTTCTTGAAAGTCACATCGCGGATGATGTGACCGCCATAATGTGCGAAGAAACCGCCAAAGTCTTGAGCTGTGATTGTGAGGTTTTTGATGGTGTGGCCGTTGCCAAAGAATTTGCCCTCGAAGGCTTCTTCCTCGCTGACACCCATGCCGCTGTACCAGGTGTATCCGTTCATGTCGATGTCGGCGTCAAGATAGACGGCGTCGATTTGCGCGTACATGTGTCCCACATTGACAATCTCGCGCAGCACTTGCAGCTCGGCAGGGGTGTCGATGTGGAACGTGGCCTGACCCACGTGCACATAGCTGAACGACCCCCACCCGTCGGGCGTAGTCCAACCAAGGTCGGGGTTGGTGAAGTTGGCGGTTCTATACACGTCCTCGTCGGGCACATACAGCTTCTTGGTGGCCGGAATGATGCCTGCGGTGTTGTCGCCGATGCCCTTTGCGTGGAAGACAAACACGTCGTTGTACTCCCATCGCGGAGGCGTGCTTCCCTTGCAGGTCACCGTCTCCAGGGCGGAGAAGCACGATTGGAAAGCCCCCGAGCCCAACTGCTGCATGGATTCCGGCAGGGTGATCTCGGTGATGTTCGGGCAACCGTTGAAGGCGAATGTGCCCACGCGGGTCACACCCTCGTCAAATTCCACACCCGTGATACCTTCGCACAAGCGGAAGGCCAGGTCGGAGACTTCGGTCACCGTGTAGTGGTTGCCATCAATATCCACCGAGCCGGGCACCGAGACGAAGCCCTCGATGTAGTGCGACACGCAGGCATTGCGACCGTTGCCCAACGCAACGGTGTTGTTGTCAATCATGCGGTAGACGGCGGGTTCCGGCTTGCCGTTCACCAGCACAGTGCCCATGAGTTCCGCGGCCTGCAGGGCGGCAGCGCTCGCCATCAGGGCGGTGATTATGGTAATGAATATCTTTTTCATTGTCGTGAATAATTGTGGTTACCAACTTGAGGGAATGTTGCCGGTGGTCTGTCCATTCCAATGCATATCACAGAGTTTCTTCTTGGCGATGTAGGCGCGGATGCTGAAATTCTTCACCACATCGCTCGTCTTGTCGGCCTTGAAGAAGTCGGTGCCGGCGTCCAAGTGGTCGTGACCCAGCTCCGACGAGTGCAGCACCGCCCAGCTGCCCAGTTTCGCTTTGGCGCGCTGTGCGTTCACGTAGGGCACCACATTGTCGCTGGTGGAGTGGAACAGCAGCAGCGCGTGCTGCGGTGTCCATCCCTCGGTCATGTCGTTGCTGGCCAGTGCCAGGTGCAGGTCCTCAAACAGTCCACGCTGCGTGGGTCGTGGTATGCCGCTGGCAGTCATGTAGGTTGTCTTGTAGTTGAGGTACAGATTTTTGAAATAATTGTAGCACTCCGGCTTCATGATGTTGCGCATCAGCGCGTTGCCATTGGCATCGAACACCGTGGTCTGCCCGGTGGCGCCCATGGCTTTCCATTTTTTGTCGATGTCGTCGGTGCTGAAATCCTTGCTCGCAATCCAGTCCATCACGCCCGTGTCGAGGAACGCCTGTGTGAAGTAGTCGTCGGCCTTGTGCGAGCGCATGTAGGGGTTGCTGTCGAGCATGCCTTTCACGATGAGCGGCAGCACCACGGGCATGCTCATCGGCTTGCCGGCCAAGTCTTTTTCCATATAGAACATCAAGGTGGCCATCGGGTCGTAGGGACCGTCGCCGCAAATCGAGCCCACGAAGTGCAATTCGTTCGCCAAGCCATTCTGCTCGATGAAGCGGTGCGTGGCCATCGCCACCGAGCCGCCCTGCGAGTAGCCGCACGAAATGGTGCGGTAGTCCGAGCGGATGGGATGGCGGAAGTCCTTCGTCTGCTCCGCGTTCTCATAGAGCGCTTTGCCGTAGCGCACGCCGTCCACCACCTGGCGGGCGGTCAGCTCCTGGTAGAGGTAGGGATGCGCATGGTCGCGGGAGGAGCCATAGCCCTCATAGTCGGGCATGATCACCAGGTTGTAGTTGTTGCTCGGCTCGGCGCTCTTCACCTCGGTGGTGATGCCCACCGCCGCCCAGATGAGCAACACCGGAGTGATTATGCTGCCGATGAGCGCCAGCGAGACGTTGGTGTCGGCTCCCAGTTTGAACTTCTTGCCGCCAGCCAGCGAGAACAGCACGCCCCAGTCGCTCTCCTTGTAGTCGTTGGTGCAATTGGTGGGGCACTCGTCGTTGGAGCAGATGGTGATGTGGGTGCCAATCACGATGTCGCGCACCTGCGAGCCTCCGTCCTTCTCGGGGCATGCCGCAATCGACGACAACATCACCGTCTTGCCGTCGGCGTCGACCGATGGGTACTCATAGGTGAACACCCGGTAGTAGAAGTACGCCAGGTAGTCGCTCATCAGGTTGCCCCTCTGGGCCTTGTCGTTCATGACACCCGGAGCACGCTGCGGGCGTGGGCCGAGGGCGCGCCGCGCCTGGGCCTGCTGCTCGAGGTCGCCGTCGCTCTCCCACAGGATGTAGGGTTCGGTCGTGTAGACGGTGTCCACCTTGTGGGTCACCGAATCCTCTACTGCCCACTGGTAGATGTCGACGGCCACCACACCCACGTTGGTGATGCGCGCGTCGCGGTGGTCCACCTCGGGCGGAAGGTTGCCAAAGCTGCCCTGCGCCCAGGCCAGCATGCCGGCCAGCAGCGCCGACAGTAGTAACAGAATCTTTTTCATCTTTTTATAGAATATGATTAGGAGTTTTCAGCCTCATCCAGACGCGACAGACGCGCGCACGGACGCGCGCATGGCCTTGACGGTGGCGGAGAGGCGGTTTGAAACCGCAAAATTACATCATTTTTTTCGCGCAACAAGCGGAAAAACACAAAATTACATCCGCACCGCCCGATTATTTCACATCTTTTGACCAAACACGCGCGCGTCAGGGGCGCCCTGTCGCCCCCTCCCCGCAGCCGCAGCCGACGCATGAGGCCCACGGCACCGCCTCATACCCCCCCGCCACACCCGCAATCAGCGGTTCACGCCGACAAAGTCAAATCATTTCCTTGTTCCTTTTTGCGGACCACATTATTTTTTCTAATTTTGCACCCGAAAGACTTCGGGTGTGGCGCGACGTCGCGCTTCACGCATTGCAAATGGAATGATATGAGCAAGTACGAGATTCCTTTTCTTACAGCCTGCATCTATGCTTTTGCCCAGCGCCTTTCCATCACAAGGCAGGCGGCTTTCCGCTATCTGAGCAAGCATAAAGGTTTGGCGTTCTTGATTGAGTTCTATGATGTGGAACATTTACAGCCGATGGATGAAACCGTCGACGACATGCTCATCGTCTGCCAAAAAAACGGAGGGACACTGTCATGAAGCTCTACCACGGCACTAATGCCGTCATTGACGCAATAGACCACTCAAAAAGCTCGAGGTACAAAGACTTCGGCAAGGGCTTCTATTTGACCACCAACAAGGAAACAGCCATTCGCATGGCGCGCAAGAAGACGCGGCTATTTGGTGGCGAAGCAACACTGATAACCTACGAATGGGATGAATCGGCACGGATTTCCGACATGAAGATTAAGGTTTTCCCTGAGACTGCTTGTGTGGAATAGTTTCTGTTTGTGGAAGCCAACCGCAACAGAGACTCACATCAGCCAGTGCATGACTTCGACATTGTGATTGGCCCAATTGCAGACGATGGCGTTGTCTTGCAACTCACAAATTTCAGGGAAGGGATTTATTCTGCCGAGGAAGCAGCGAAGCTACTTCAAGACAAGTATTTAAATCAGCAATACTGCTTTACGTCGAACCGTGCATTGCGTTTTCTCAAAAAGACAAACACCACAATGGTATGAACCAGCCATCACACCATCAAATAGCCGTTTACCTCACCAATTACGCGTTAAGCGAATTGGTGCGATATGTGATTGGGGACACCGGGTGTTCCCTTGAGCAAGCCATGGCGCGGGTCTACAACTCACCGCTGATGCCGGCTCTGCAGGACGAAGAGGGAGAATTGTATGTGCAAAGCCCGGCCTATCTCTATGAGTTGCTGATGAATGATGAGGCCGACATGGGGCATGGCAACTCATGAGGCTTCTCGAACTCTTGGACTTGACTGACGATGGCACGGTAGAGCGACTGGGCATCGAGTCTTTCATTCGGATGCGTCACCTTTTGCGCCCGGGTCAGTCGCCGGGAATGTGCGGCATGGGGTCGAGGGGGCGTTGCGGAGTCGGAGGGCGGGGGGTGCCTTTGCGCTTGCCGCTTTTTTTGCTGCCGGCTGGCTTGTTGTCCTTGTCGTCGTTGCTGCGGCGGGCGGAGTGGTGCTTGCGGTGGTTGCGGGCGGATGGCTTGAGGGAGTCGCGGTGCGCCTGTGCGGCCTCGAGCGAGTCGATGCTGGCCTCGAAGCGCTGCACAGCGGCCACGTCGGCGGGTTCGCCGGGCGGCGCAGTGAGGCGCACCACCCACAGCGTGAGCAGGGTGAACGCGATGAAGGCCAGCAGCACCAGCGCGCCCTGGCGTTGGTGGCGGGTGAGGGTGAACAGGTCTTTCCAGCCGGGCATGGTTACACAGGTGAACGCAGAGCGATGGGCTTTGCGCCTGCAAAGTTACAAAATCCTCCCGACCGGTGCAAGCCCCGGGTGGGTGGGGCTGCAGCCGCCCCCCGGGGCGGCGGGCGAAATGGTAATAATTGTGAAAGTCGCCGCCGATTGCGGCGGAGGATGGGCGCGGTTTTAAAATATTGTTGTAAATTTACGGCCTTAAATTGTTTTTGTCATGGCTAGAGAGCATTTTGATGCCGGCTGCCGCCGCCTGTGGTGCGCGGCTCTGGCTATAATGGTGTGGGTGGCTGGCTGGTGCCAGAGCGACTCGATCGTCGACGAGAGTGCCTTTGCCGGGCCCAGGCGCGTGTATGTGTCGGCCGAGCAGCTGCCCAACGCGGTGCACTATCTGCCGGCACCGCCCGACACGATGAGCGCACAGTTTTCGAGCGACTTCCAGCACTGGCTGTGGGGCAAGAGTCAGCGCGGCACCGCGCGCGGCACACAGGCGAGCAACGAGTCGCAATACGGGCTCAACCGGCTGGCGCTGATCATGGGGCCGGTGATCGGCGTGTCGATGAGCAGCGCGCGCACGCCCAAGCTCATCAGGCTCATCTACCACGTGGGCGAGACGGGCTCCAAGAGCACGCAGTATGCCAAGATGACCTTCATGCGCAAGCGCCCGTTCATGCAGATGGGCGAGCACACATGGGGGCGCTACGACGACGAGGCCGAGCTGAGCACGCCCACCAACAGCAGCTACCCGTCGGCCCACTCGGCCTTCGGCTGGGCGGTGGGGCTGGTGCTGGCCGAGATGCTGCCGCAGCTGCAGGACACCATCCTGAGCCGCGCCTATCAGTACGGGCAGAGCCGCGTGATAGTGGGCGCGCACTGGCAGAGCGACGTGGAGGCCGCGCGCCTGACGGCCTCGGCCGCCGTGGCGAGCATGCACAACACCACCGAGTTCCACACCGACCTCCAGGCGGCGCGCGAGGAGTATTACAGCCTGCGCGGCACCACTCCGCCCGACGAGGGTACCATCGGGCTGCCCCGGGGGCTGCGCTTCCTCGAGGCCGCGGTCGACTCGATGAGCCCCTACTACCTGAGCGACGTGCAGCAGTACTGGCAGGGCATCACGGAGCGCGCTTCCGACCGCGCGCTGCAAGTGCCTGGCGACGTCGACACCTCGCTCGACGCGGTGCTGGTCAACTTTGGCGAGGTGCTCGAGACGCAGATCGACGAGGTGACCACGCCGGCCCTGCACGACGTGGTGCGCGTGGCGCGCCAGGCGCTGGTCGAGGCCGCTGGGCAGCTGCAGGCCGACGCCAAGTTCCGCCGCCAGCCCTTTGCCCAGGTGGGCAACCAGCCCATGGCCGGAGTGGCCGCCGACGCGGCCGCGACCAGCTATCCATCGGTGAGCGCCACCGTGGCCTGGGGCGTGGCCCTGGTGCTGGCCGAGCTCGTGCCCGACCTGCAGGAGCAGCTGCTGCAGCGCGGCTTTGAGATGGGGCGCAGCGCCGTGATAGCCGGCACGGGCTACGCCAGCGACGTGCAGGCCGGACGCACGCTGGCCTGCGCCGTGGTGGCGCGCCTGCACGCGCGCAGCGACTTCGTGGCCATGATGAACAACGCCCGCTTCGAGCGCTACGAGGAGCACATCTACACCCCCGTCGACGACGTGCTCACACGCTCGGCCGCCGACCCCGAGGGGTGGTATACCGTGGGCGGCCTGCGCCACGCCGGCGAGCCGGCCGAAAGCGGCATCTACATTCACGACGGCCGCAAAGTGGTCAAGTGACCCGGACCTCGACCCAAACGCCCAAGTGCCACGCTCCGGGCAGTGAATTGGCTGAACGAATCTCCCATTTGGCTGAAACGCGGTTGCTTCGGACGTAAAATCGCTTGCATGATTCAGAAATCGTTTCTAATTTTGGGCTGTCAAAACAAAGCCGCGCCCCCGCCACAGGTGGCATGAAAGGCGTACTCACCCCCCGCCGCCGTGTGGCGCGGCCAACAGAAGGCGAAGCGACAATCAATGAATGTAAGGAGACATAAGAATGGTTTTGAAATATAGGAATTGTTAGTGGTATTTAATTGTACAAAGTGATAGTTTTTTAGGGTTGCTGGACTGCGAAGTTAGGCAATCTTTTTTTTGCCCCGCCCGCAATCCCCCCCCGCCGCCGCAGGCGTACGGCCCTCTGACTGCCGCGGCGGCACTGCCCCACCCCCATACCCCCGCGGAGAAGAAAAATTTTGCCATTTCAAGTTTTCATATTAATTTTGCGTGTTCAACTCAAAAGCGACAGAATGACAGAAAACGCAACACTCGTAAAAGCAATCATCGAAGGCGCCCAGGAAAAGAAGGGGCGCGGCATTGTGCACGTCGACCTCTCGGGCATCGAGTCGGCGCCCACCGAGGGATTCGTGCTCGTGAACGGCAACACGCCCATCCAGGTGGACGCTGTGGCCGACTCCATCCGTGAATACGTCGAGAAGACGCTCGGCGTGCGCCCGTTCAACTACGACGGCTATCAGAACTCGCAGTGGATTGTCATCGACTATGGCACGGTTTTTGCACACGTCTTCCTGCCGGAATACCGCGAGCGGTACCGGCTCGAGGAGCTCTGGGCCGACGCCGTGATCATGCCCACGCCCGACCTCGACTGACGACCACATTTATTTCCGATAACCCGCACCGGGCCGCCGGGCAGATGTCCCCGCGGCGGTGTGCAAGTTCAATCAGATGGCAAATCAACAACCACGCAAACGCTTCAAGCTCAACCTCTACTGGATGTATGGCCTGATCACGTTAGGCCTGCTGTCGATGTACATGCTCGGCGACCAGTCGCTCACCCGCGAGATGAGCCTGACCGAGTTCGAGAAGACGGTTAAGACCGGCGGTGTGACCAAAATCATTGTCTACAACAACAACAACGAGGCCGAAGCCGTGCTCGGCGACTCGCTGGCCAGGGTAGTGTTCCAGGCCGAGAACTTCGAGCCCAAGAAGGGTCTTGTGGCCAAGGTGAAGACCAACATCCCGTCGAGCGACAAGTTTGACGAGAAAATCGAAGGCTGGAAGGCCGAGGGCGTGTTCAATGGCGAGGTGGACTACGACAAGGGCAGCGACTACAGCACCTGGATATGGTCGTTCGGCCCCATCATCCTGCGGGTTGTGTTCTGGGTGCTGATCATGCGGCGCATGGGCACCGGCGGGGGCGGCGGAGGTGGCATCTTCAGCGTTGGCAAGTCGAAGGCCATGCTCTTCGACAAGGACAACGCCGTCAAGGTGACCTTCGACGATGTGGCTGGCCTTGCCGAGGCAAAAGTAGAAATCGCCGAAATTGTTGACTTCCTCAAAAATCCCCAGCACTACACCGAGTTGGGTGGAAAAATTCCCAAGGGCGCGCTGCTCGTGGGCCCTCCGGGAACGGGTAAGACGCTGCTGGCGAAAGCTGTGGCCGGCGAGGCCAACGTGCCCTTCTTCTCGATGTCGGGTTCCGACTTCGTGGAGATGTTCGTGGGCGTGGGCGCCAGCCGCGTGCGCGACCTCTTCCGCCAGGCCAAGGAGAAGGCCCCCTGCATCGTGTTTATCGACGA
>CAMVDK010000051.1 GCA_947166165.1 uncultured Porphyromonadaceae bacterium | reverse complement strand
CCCACCAGGTGACGCTGAGCAGCTACTCCATCGGCGAGACGGAGGTGACGCAGGCGCTGTGGGTGGCGGTGATGGGCAGCAACCCGAGCTGGTTCACGGGCAACCTTCAGCGCCCGGTGGAGCAGGTGAGCTGGGACGACTGTCAGGCGTTCATCACGAAGCTGAACCAGTTGACTGGAGCGATGTTCCGCCTGCCGACGGAGGCGGAGTGGGAGTATGCCGCCCGTGGGGGCAACAAGAGCAAGGGCTACAAGTACGCGGGAAGCAACACCATCGGCGACGTGGCGTGGTATTATGACAACAGCTATGCGCTAGGCAGCAGCAATCCGAACTATGGCACGCATGCGGTGGCGACAAAGTCGCCAAACGAGCTGGGCTTATACGACATGAGCGGCAACGTGTGGGAGTGTTGCCAGGACTGGTATGGCGATTACAGCAGCGGTGCGCAGACCAATCCGACCGGCCCTGCAAGTGGCTCTAGCCGCGTGCTCCGTGGTGGCAGCTGGTGCAACAACGCCAGGTACTGCCGCGTGTCGAATCGGGTCAACTACGCGCCGTCGACCTGGTACTTCACCCCCGGCTTCCGCCTGGCCCTTTAGTTTCTACCCTCTTAAAAAAATAAAAAATACAAAACACCTTTGTTATTTAGGCCTAAAAAGCGAAGCGAAAAAGGGCCTTAATAACAAAGGTGTTCCCGCGTCAAAAAATCATAACGTTTTTTTCAACCAGAGCCAACAGCACAGCGTTGGCCCTGAGTTGAATAAAACGTGCCGCCCCGCTCAGCGAATTGCCTGCCGGCCACCGCAGCAATAAGGTAACCACGCCCGAGCGAAGCGAGGGCGAAAAAATGAGAATACAATTTAATGATATTAGATTAAATCGGTTTCAAAACCGAGAGGACCGCACCGCAAAGGCTCCAACCGCGTGAACCGTGGCGGCAGCTGGAACAACAACGCCAGGAACTGCCGCTTTTTTCTGTGTCTGTGTCGACAACGAACATTCGGAGAGTGTTAGGCTTGGCCTTTTCAAGGTCTGACGCGTGGGTACAACAGACCGATGGCTTCCCTAATTTTTACTCCCGTGTGTTAATTATCCATTATCGGCGATTCGTTTTCTGTCGCGATGTGCTAACTTTGCACCTTGATTCGCCAGCCCTGAGGCACGGCGCACCCCACAGCACAGTGATATGATCCACTTCACCACCGACGACCTGTTGGCCAAGATTCGCGGCGGACAGTCGATGACCACCCGCGAGCAGATACTCCTGGCGGCGCAACTCAGTCTGCCCGCCATGCTGGCACAGTTGTCGTCGATTGTCATGCAGTATATCGACGCGGCCATGGTCGGACGTCTCGGGGCCGACGAGGCCGCCTCCGTCGGGCTCGTTGCCACCTCGCTCTGGCTCTTCGGAGGCATCTGCAGCGCGGTGGCCACGGGATTCTCGGTGCAGGTGGCGCACCACATTGGCGCCAACCAGATGGCGCAGGCGCGCGGCGTGCTCCGCCAGGCCTTGGTGGCCTGTCTGGCTTTCGCTCTGATTCTCACCGCTGGCGGAGTGGCCGTCAGTGGCGCTCTGCCCGTGTGGCTGGGCGGGCATCCGGGCATCACGGCCAATGCTTCGAACTATTTCCTCATCTTCATGCTTGGCATCCCGTTCCTGATGATTGAGTTCCTGGCCGGGGGCATGCTGCGGTGCAGCGGCAACATGCGTGTGCCGAGCATGCTGGGCGTGCTCATGTGTGTGCTCGACGTGCTGTTCAACTTCCTGTTCATTTTTCCCGACCACCACTTCGCCATTGGAGGCACCACCTTCACACTGCCCGGACTCGGGCTTGGCGTGGTGGGTGCCGCCATGGGCACCATCCTAGCCGAGGTGGTGGTGTGCCTGATGATGCTCTACTATCTGGTGATGCGCAGTCAGGAACTGCGCCTCAACCAGGACCGGGGCAGCTATCGTCCGCAGCGCGAATGCCTGCGCAAGGCTTTCAACATCGGCGCGCCCATCGGACTGCAACACATCATCATGAACGTGGCCCAGGTGGTGCTCACCGTCATCGTCGCGCCGCTGGGCAGCATCGCCATCGCTGCCAACGCGTTCGCCGTCACTGCCGAGAGCATGTGCTATATGCCCGGTGTGGGCGTCGAGGAAGCCGCCACCACGCTGGTGGGGCAGAGCGTGGGGGCGCAGCGGCGCGACCTCACGCGCCGTTTTGCCCGCATCACCGTGGGCATGGGAATGCTCGTCATGGGTGCCATGGGCGTGCTGCTCTATGTGGGAGCGCCGGCGATCATGGGCCTCATGACCCCGGTGCACGAGGTGGTGGAACTGGGCGTGCAAGTGCTGCGTATCGAGGCGTTCGCCGAGCCGCTCTTTGCGGCGGCGATGGTCACCTACGGCGTGTTTGTAGGAGCGGGCGACACCATGACGCCCTGCTGGATGAACGCCATCAGCATGTGGGCCGTGCGCCTCACGCTGGCCGCCGTGCTGGTAGGCTCGATGGGGCTTGCGGGTGTATGGACGGCCATGTGCATCGAGTTGTGCTTCCGTGGGGGCATCTTCCTGGTGAGGCTCTTCTCCGAGCGGTGGATGAAGGACTTGCCGCCAGAGCCGCAATTGGAGTAGCCGCTTTGCCGATGTGCGTTTGCAATGCATTGAATTTGAATCACTATTATATCATCGAAAATGAAAACCATCAAGAATCAAGAATTCGGAGGCGAACGCCCCTTGTTTGAGTCGCACGACCTGCGCATCGAGAACGTCACCATCACCGAAGGTGAATCGGGCATCAAAGAGTGCAGCAACATCGAGGCCGACCATTGCCGCTTCATCGGCAAGTACCCGTTTTGGCATGTGAAGGGCTCGCTCATCACCGACTGCTATTTCGCGCCCGGGTCGCGCTCCGCCATCTGGTATAGCGACGACATGGTGATGCGCCGCTGCGTGATCGACGGACCCAAGTTCTTCCGCGAGATGAAGCGGCTCACCATCGAGGACACCAAAATCACCGACGCCGACGAGACCTTCTGGCGCGTCGACGGCCTGTGTGTGCGCAACGTGGAGCTCCACGGCGGCACCTATCCCTTCATGTTCAGCCAGAACATCGAGGTGGACGGCCTGGTGAGCGACAGCAAGTACGTCTTCCAGTATGTGAAAAATGTGGTGATCCGCAATGCCAAAATCACCACCAAGGATGCCTTCTGGGAAGTGGAGAATGTCACCATCTACGACAGCGAGCTCAACGGCGAGTTCATCGGCTGGCACTCCCACCACCTGCGACTGGTGAACTGCCACATCACCGGCGAGCAGCCGCTGTGCTACGCCCACGACCTGGTGCTCGAGAACTGCACCTTCGGCGACGACTGCGACCTCGCCTTCGAGTACAGCAGCGTGCAGGCCGACATCCGTGGCCACATCCGCAGCGTCAAGAACCCCGCCACGGGCCGCATCATCGCCGACAGCATAGGCGAAGTCATCATCGATGAGAATATCAAAGGTCCTGCCGACTGCATCGTCGAGACCCGCGATAAATAAGGCATGACTGATGGACGGACAAGCGTTTTTTGACCAGGTGATTGACCGTCGCGGCACCAACTCCTACAAGTGGGACTATGCCGGTGGCGACGACGTGATTGCCATGTGGGTGGCCGACATGGACTTCCGCACGGCACCGTGCATCATCGACAGGCTGCGCCGCCGGGTGGAGCACGGCATTTTCGGCTATGTGGCCGTGCCGCAGTCCTATTTCGACAGTGTGGTGGGCTGGTTCGGGGCGCAGCATGGCTGGGACATCGCCTCCGAGTGGATTCAGTACACCAGCGGTGTGGTGCCGGCCATGTCGGCCGTCGTCAAGGCCCTCACCATGCCCGGCGACCGGGTGGCGGTGCTCACGCCGGTGTACAACTGCTTTTTCTCGTCGATTCGCAACAACGGCTGCCAGGTGGAGGAGTGCCCGCTGGCCTACGAAGAGAACACCTACCACATCGACTTTGATGACTTGGAACGGCGGCTGGCGCGGCCCGACGTCAAAGTGCTGCTCTTCTGCAACCCCCACAATCCCGCCGGACGGGTGTGGACGCGGCGCGAACTGGTGCAGGTGGCCGAGCTGTGCCATCGCCATGGCGTGGTGATTGTCAGCGACGAGATTCACTGCGAACTCGTGATGCCTGGCCACCGCTTCACGCCGCTGGCCAGCGTGTCGCAGCAGGCGCAGCAAATCACCATCACTTGCAACTCGCCCAGCAAGTCGTTCAACATGGCCGGACTGCAGATTGCCAACATCATCACGCCCCATGCGCAATGGCGCGACCGCATCGACCGCGCCATCAACATCAACGAGGTGTGCGACGTGAACCCCTTCGGTGTCGAGGCCCTGCAGGCGGCCTACACGCCCTCAGGAGCGCGTTGGCTCGATGAGTTGAACACCTACATCCACGGCAACTATGAGGCGCTCTGCGCCCATTTTGCTGAGCATCTGCCCCACCTGCCGGTCGCCACGCTCGAGGGCACCTACCTGGTGTGGGTCGACATCGCTTCGCTTGGGCATACCAGCCACCATGTGGCGGGCCGCCTGCTGCACGATGCACGCGTGGCTGTGAACAGCGGCACCATGTATGGCGCGGCTGGCGAAGGCTTCATCCGCCTCAACATCGCTTTGCCACGCGCACGGTTGCTCGAAGCGCTGGCGCGCATCACACCTGTGCTGAAGCGCGACGAGCGTTGACTCAGGGCACCACCTCGAGGTAGAAGCTGACGGGTCTGAAGCCGTCGTTGCAGCTGATCATGGCGCTCATGGGGTTCTTCATCCAGCCATCGAAGAAGTTGCCCTCGCCACGGGCAAGGGCTTCGACGAAGCTGCGCATCGACTCCCACGCCGAGGCGCACAGCCCTTCGGGACACCGGCCGTCGACCGACGTCCAGCTGTCGCCCTCGTGCACGTGGCAGGCATGCTCAATGGGATTTTCATAGCGTGCCATCAAATCGCGGTACACCGTCTGGCGCACGGCGGTGATTCTCACTTTGTTCATGATTCAGGAATCATTTTGATGATTTTTGCCGGCACGCCACCCACAATGGCGCGTGGCGGCACGTCGTGTGTGACCACGGCCCCGGCAGCCACGATGGCCCCGTCGCCGATGCTTACACCGGCCAGCACGGTGGCGTTGGCGCCAATCCACACGTTGCGGCCTATGTGGATGGGTGCGTGGGTCATGCCGGCGCGCTGTTCGGGGTCAACGAGGTGGTTGAGCGTGGCCAGCACGACGTTATGACCGATGAGTGCGCCCTCGTCGATGGTGATGCCGCCCTGGTCCTGGAACTTGCAGCCCATGTTGATGAACACCCGTTCGCCCACGACGGTGTTCTTGCCGCAGTCGGTGTGGAAAGGCGGGAACATCCCCACCGATTCGGGCACAGGCCGCCCCCACAGCTCTTCGAGCAGGGCATGCAGCTCTTGTGGCGTGTGGTATCGGCCGTTGATTTCGGCGGTGATGCGCAGTGCCTCCTGCGACAACTGGTGGAACATCTGGTGCACCGGTGAGCCGCCGCCAATGGGCTGCCCCGATGCCATGTAGTCTCTGAATTGGTCGATAGTCATTGCTTTGTTTATTTATAAGACACAAGAACAAAAGCATTTTATAAAGGACATAAGTATCATGTTTCTAGATGAATAATAAATAATCTTATGTTCTTGTGTCCACTCAAGTCTAAGGCTTATGTTCTAATGTCTACATTCTCGTCAAGGTGCATTTTGTTGCTGAATCCAGTTGATGGCATCCTCCATGGGCTGCGCGGTGGAGACATCCGGCTCGATGGGGTCGTCGCAGAACTCCTCGCCCGTGCGGGCCACATCGCGCCCGGTGGTGAGTAGCATCTTCGCACCGTCACTCAGTATGATGGTGATATTGCCCGAGGCGTAGCCTGCGGTGGGGGAGCCAAAAGTGCGGGTATGGGGCAGCCCCCTGAACGAGAGCAGAGTGGCCTCGGCGGCGCTAGCCGTCTTTTCGCTGGTGAGGATGGCAACTGCCGGACACTGTATCGGCGGCAGCGCGCTGATGCCAGTAGCCCGCAGCACATAAGGCATGGTGATCACATTGTCACCATCACGCCCCCTGAAGGTGAGCAGAATGTCGGTGGGCAGTAATTGGTGCACGGCGGCCATCATGGGATACATGCTGCCTCCATTATTCTCGCGCAGGTCGATGATGATGCCGGGCGCTTGTGTGGGCAGCAGTTTCGTCACAGCGCTGGCATAGGCTGTTTTTTCCTCATCATTCCCCATGAATCCCGGCAGCTTGACCACGACAATGCCTCCGGTGATGGTGGTCACCGAGGGCTTGTCCTGGAAATACGTTTTCTTGATGTGCTCACTGGCCTCTAGAGTCCACAGCTGCGAGTGCTTGCCACCCGCCACGCTGAGCGCCTTGCGGATGATGTCGTGTGCTTCTGTCAGCGTGGCGGGGGTGCCTGCCAGCGCCTCGGCGCGCGCTGCCTCCCAAGTCGCTCCTTCGGCATATAAGCCGTACTGATTCATGTAGTCGATGGCAGTAGTCACATATTCCTTGGGACTGGGGAAGATTTCTTTCATCCACAGGTTGGCGGTGACCAGCGGCGTGGCGGTGTTCACATTGGGCGAGATGGGTTCTTCGCCCGGTTCAAAGCCTTGGGTGGTGGCATAGTTGCCCGTGGTGAGCCACAGCTGGGAGCCGTCGGAGAGCGGGAATGCCTGGTTGACGGCGGCATAACCCGCCGTGCGCGTGCCTATGCGCCGGCAATAGTCGTGGGTAGTGAAGCTGAGCACCACCGCTTCGCCGGCACCACGCGTGCTGGTGCCGGTCAGCAGCGCCACGGGGCAGTGGATGCGCTTGCCCACCTCGATGCCGCCCACTTTGCTGACCATGTTTTCAGCAGTGAGCGTGGCGAAACCCTCGCGGCTGTGCACCTTGAGCACTGTGCCTTCGGGCAGAAAACGGTGAATGGCCGCGAGCATGGGGTAGGGGTTCTCGCCTTGCGCCTGCAGCAGGTCGATGATGACGGCTGGCACCGTTTCGGGCAGTGCGTCGAGCACCGTCTTGGCGTAGGTCGTGGCTTGCTCCTCGTTGCCGTCGAACGCCGGCAGCGTGATGAGCCAGGCACCTTCGTCGGTCACACTAACGGTGGGCAACGTGAACTGGCCACGGCCGCTCCCTGGCACGTATTCTCCCGTCTCCAGCAACTTGGAGTGTCGGCCGCCTGCCACACGCAGCGCTTTCTTGATCACTTCGTGGGCGTCGGTCTCGTTGCCCGGCGTGGCCTCCAGGGCGTCGCGTTTGGCCACCGTCCAATTAGTGCCTTTGGCATAGAAGCCTTTGGTGTCCATGATGCCCACGGCTTGCTCAATGCAGTCTTTATACTGAGGCGACGAGTCGTCCGGTTCCGAACACTCGGCAAACAGCACCGCCGCAAGCAGTGCCAGCGATAGGTTCAATATCGTTTTCATCGTTGAGCGGATATATTGAGGTTTGGTCAATGTCTATAACAGCGCAAATATAGCAAATTAATTTCAGTTCCCATGCATCTCCCAGCAATGATTGATGGAATTAGCGAAAAAAAATGTGAATTTCGAAAAACGCGCACAAGTAGTTAATGGGTGTAAAATGCGGCGACCGCAGTCTTTTCGGGGGACTGCGGTCGCTGCGGGTTCGGTTTCGCCGACGGTGGCGAGGTGTGTAGGCCTACGCCTTATTTCGTATTGTCGGTTTTCTTCTTGGTGGTGCGCTTGGCCGGTGTTTTCGGCTTGGCGGCGGTGTCCTTGGTTTTCTTGGCGGTTTTGGGCTTTTTAGGCTCTTCCTTGGGTTCTTCGGCGGGTTCTTCAACAGCCACCACCTCGTCTGGCTCAAAGTCGCCCGTCAGGTCGTTGGTGATGTTGCCGCGCATCATCTCCACCTCACGCTTGAGCTGCTCGATTTCGGCCTCCTGGTTGTTGATGGTGAGAAGCAGCGAGTTGAGTTCCTCGTTGTCGATGTCGGCGGGGAACTGCTGTTCGACGCGGGTCATGAAGTCGCTGAGCACGTTCATGTAGTTGGTGAATGCGGTGTAGGGCGAGCTGTAGGGGCTGTAGGCGCTGTGCACGGTGCCGTCGGCGCTGTGCTTGGTGCTCATGTAGAAGAAGTGGTCGCTGGTCTGGAGGCGGTTCCAGTCCTGCTGGATGCCCTTGTCGTCGCACAGATGCACGCGTTCGGCGATGGAGTAGAGTTTCTCGACGGCTTCTTGCTGGAGCACGTTGCCGAGCCAGGCGCTGGTGTCGCGGGCCTCGTCGCTCCACGACATGGGGTAGGGCACGGTGAGTGTGCCCACAGGCTTGAGGGCCTTGAGGGTGTCGCTCGGTGTCCAGAAGTGGATGTCGTTTTCGGCGGCGAAGCGGGGCAGGGCCTTCATGAACTCGAAGATGCCGCTCTCGCGGGGCTGGAGTTCGCCCAGGCTTTCGTAGTTCATGAACAGGTTCACAATCTGCTCCTCCTGCGGCAGCTGGGCGATCCAGCCAATGAATTTGTCGGCGGTGAGCGGGTAGGACGCCCAGTCGGTGTTGCTGAAGCGGAAGGCGATGTCGTCGCTCAGCTTGCCGTTTTTGAGCAGGAGCTTGAGCTTGGGGGCACTGGCGGCGCTGTAGACGTAGTTGGGCGACTTCCAGCCCAGGATGTGGCGGGCGCCGTCGGTGATGGCTCCCTTGAATCCCATGGCGGCCACCATGCTGGCGATGTCGTCGTCGTAGATCAGCTCCGTGTTGCGGAACACTTTCGGCTTCTGGCCGAAGAGCTGCTCGATTTTGGCGTCGTGGGCGCGCACCTGGCGGGTGAACTCCTCGGGGTCTTGCAGCGAGGCCAGCGAGTGGGCGTAGGTCTCGCTCAGGAACTCCACGCAGCCGGTGGCGGCCAGCTCCTTCATCGAGTCGATGAACTCGGGTACGCATTGCTCCAATTGCTCCAGCGCCGTGCCGCTCAGCGAGAAGGCCACGCGGAATTTCTTGCCGTGCTCGTGAATCATGTCGAGCAGCGTGGCGTTGGCCGGCAGATACGACCGGCGGGCAATGCGCGTGATGATGTCGTCGTCGGCGAAGTCGTCGTAGTAGTAGTGATCGTTGCCGATGTCGAAGAATCGGTAGTTCTTCAGCCTGAACGGCTGGTGTATCTGGAAGTAGAAACAAATCGCTTTCATATCTGTGTCGGTATCTGTGTTCTGGTTAGTTGTTTTCTCAATAATGTGTCAGACGGCGGTAGATGTCGATCACCTTTGCTCCGGCCTTGTTCCAGCGTATGCCGTCCACCTCCTTGAGGCCGTTCTCGCGCAGTTCGCGATACATGGCGGGGTAGCTGATAATCGAGTAGATGGCGTCGGCCATGGCGTTGATGTCCCAATAGTCGACCTTGATCACGTTTTGCAGAATCTCGGCGCAGCCGCTCTGCTTGGAGATGATGCTCGGGGTGCCCATCTGCATGGCCTCGAGGGGCGAGATGCCGAAGGGCTCGCTCACCGACGGCATGATGTACACGTCGCTGGCCTTGAGCAGCTCATACACCTCCTTGCCGCGCAGGAAGCCGGCGAAGTGGAAGCGGTCCATGATGTGGCGGCGCGCGGCCAGGCGGATCATCTTCTCCATCATGTCGCCGCCGCCGGCCATGACAAACTGCACGTTGTCCACCTTGCGGAGCACCTGCGCGGCGGCTTCGACAAAGTATTCCGGCCCCTTCTGCATGGTGATGCGTCCCAGGAAGGTGACCACCTTGTTCTTCTTGCCCGGAGGCACGGGCACGTCGAGCAGCTCTTGGCTCAGCGGCTCCACGGCGTTGTGGACGGTGGTCACCTTGTCGGGATGGATGCCGTATTTCTCAATCACGGTGCGGCGGGTCAGGTTGCTCACCGTGATGATGTGGTCGGCCTGGTTCATGCCGTCCTTCTCGATGCTGAACACGGTGGGGTTCACCTTGCCGCGGCTGCGGTCGAAGTCGGTGGCGTGCACGTGGATCACCAGCGGCTTGCCTGTCACCTGCTTGGCGTGGATGCCGGCGGGATAGGTGAGCCAGTCGTGGGAGTGAATCACGTCGCACTCCACCGTGCGGGCAATCACGCCCGCCACAATCGAGTAGTTGTTGATTTCCTCGAGCAGATTGTCGGGATAGCGGCCCGAGAACTCGATGCAGCCCAGGTCGTTGGTGCCGATGTAGTTGAAGTCGGCGTAGATGTGGTCGCGCAGGGCAAAGTAGAGTTGAGGGTCCATCACGCCGGCCAGTCGCTGCTCCACGTGGCTCCAGTCCACGTTGCGCCACGCCACGGGCGTGTGGCATGCACCGATGATGCGGGCAAAGTCCTTCGGCTCGTCGCCTTGCGGCTTGGGTATCACGAAGGTGATGTCCATGTCGCCACACTCGGCCATGCCCTTGGTGAGGCCGTAACTCGCCGTGCCAAGCCCGCCAAGGATATGCGGCGGGAATTCCCAGCCGAACATTAATGCTTTCATATAGGGTAATTTACGGTTTTTCGGTAGAGGTGGTTTATTTGTCGATGATGTGCAGGTTCTTGAACAGCCGCAGCACGCGCAGGATGCCGCCCACGTTGGGCGCGAAGCTCACGGCCCCACGGCCGATGAAGGGCGGGTTGCCGTCGTAGAGCTCGCTCAGCGAGCCGATGCAGCCCTCCTTCATCTCGTCTTCGTAGCCAATCATCATGCGCTCGATAAACGAGATGCTGCCGATGCCGAACACGCGGATGTAGGCCTTGCTGTAGAAGTCCATCAGCCACGGGCGGGCCGGGCCGGCGTAGTAGGCCATCTGGCGCTCCTCGGGGTTGCCTAGGTAGAGCGGGCGGTAGCCGTAGCTGTTGGGGCTCAGCGTGCGCAGGCCCTTGGGGGTGAGCAGCTCGCGGGTGGCCACGTCGAGCACGCTCTTGCGCTGGCGGCGGTCGAGCGGCGTGTGGTCCATGGCGATGGCAATCACCATGTTGGGGCGCACGCTCAGGTCGGTGTACGCGCCGTTCACGTAGTCGTACAGATAGCCCCCGTCGTTGAGGAACGTCTCCACGAAGGCGAGCCGCGCCTTGTCGCTCAGGTCGCGCCAGCGGTTGAGCGTGCCGGTCATCATCGTGTCGTGCTCATAAAGCTCTTGGGCGAACATCAGGGCGTTGTACCACAGTGCGTTGAATTCAACCAGCAGACCTGTGCGCGGAATCATCGGTCGGCCGTCGGGGTGCGTGGAGTTCATCCACGAGATGGGCGCCAGGGTGCCGTCGCTGCTCACCAGCCCGTTGGGCTCCACCTTCAGGTTGGGGTGGTTGCCGTCGATGATGAACGCCAGCAGCTCCTTCATCAGCTCGCCGTAGCGCTCGCGGGCGGCGTCGTTGCTCTGGTCGTGGGCATAGCGCTGGATGTCGTAGATGGCCCACAGCGGCACGTCGGGCAGGTTCAGACCCTTCAAGTGGCGGTCGAGCGTGCCTTCGCGCATCCATCGCTGCAAGGCCGCGCCGGCAGTGTCCATGATGGCCTCGAAGTCGGGCTTGTGGTGCACCGAGAGCGTGCAGCCCGGCAGCGCAATCAGCTCGTCGCGAGCGCGGATTTTGAACCACGGGTAGCCAGCCAGCAGGTAGTGGCCGTCGGCATTGGTGATGTAGAACTGCTTGGCACTGTTCTTCATGCAGTTGTAGAAACTCGTGCGCGGTGTGCGTGGCTTGATTTCGTCCTCATACATCTTGGCCAGGTTGCGCGTGTTCACCTCCTCGACGCAGGCCGAGAAAATCACGCTCTCGCCCTTGCGGATGTCCACCTGGAAGTAGCCCGGCACGTAGAGGTCCTCGCTGTAAGGGATGCCGCGCTCCTGGTCCTTGGTGTACTCGATGTTCTTGTACCAGTGAGGGTCGAACACAAACTCCGGCTTGTGGCTCACCTGCATGTAGAGCGTGGGGTAGCCGTCATACATGCAGGTGGCGATGCCGTTCTTCACCTCGCGCCACTCGCGGCTGGCCACACTGTTCTCCACACACAGGTCGTTGGCGCTGCGGAAGGCCAGAAACGGCCTGAACTGCAGCGTGGTCTTCGAGTGGGCGTCAACGAGCGTGTAGCGGATCAGGATGCGGTTCTCGTGGGTGATGAAGATTTTCTCCTTCTTCAAGATCACGCCGCCCACGCGGTAGGTGGTCGTGGGCACGCGCTCGCAGTCGTACTCGCGGATGTATTTGTGCCCGTTGGGGCTGTAGGTGCCGCCGTTGTAGCGGTGCAGGCCCAGGTTGAACGGCGCGCCGTGCTGGATCACCGTCTCGTCGAGGCTCGACAGCAGCACGTGGTTGTTGTCGTCAAGGTCGGGGATGGGAATCACCAGCAGGCCGTGCTGCTTGCGGGTGTTGCACCGCACTATCGTCGTGCAGTGGTAGGCCCCGCTCTGGTTGGTGCGGAGCATCTCCTTGGGCAGCGATTGGTCCAAGTTGATCATCAACGTCTTGTCAAACTTTAAGTAGCTCATGAATATCAGCTTGTTAGCATTCTTTTGGTGAGGTTGTTCCTTACCAAAACAGGTAATGGTTTTAGTTTTCAAATTACGAATTTACACATTATTCATCAAATGGACAAATATTTAGCAATTTTTTAGTAAAAAAGCGATTCGCGCAGCCCTCGCGCAGCCGCGCGCCCCAAAAAAACGGAGCCGCGCCACACAGCAGTGGCTCGGCTCTGGTGACCTGTGCATATTTTTGATGCGTCCTCCCTCGTGGGGGGTCAGATGTCCTTGCCCGCCGTGGGCACATACACCCGCAGCGCGGCTGGATGGCACTCGATGTGCAGCAGGCGGGGCATCATCAGCGGCTCGCCGTCGAGGTGCATCACGTCTTCCTTCTCACGCTCGATGAATATCTCGTGCCCGCGGTAGATGCTCACGTGGCGGTCGCGGTCGATGTTGCTCGTGAACAGCCGCGCGCCCAGCAGCGCGGCCTCGCCCAGGTTGAAGCTGTGGATGATGGTCATGTCGATCTTCCCGTCCTTCATCGACGCCCGGGGGGCCATGTAGGCGTTGTTGCCATACTGCGCTGCGTTGCAGCACGCAATCACAAACGCCCGTTCGCGCAGCTGCTGGTTGTCGATGCTGATGGCATAGTCCTGCGCCTTGTAGCGGAAATACTCGCCGATGGTCGTGCGGATGTAGGTCACCAGTCCCCGCGTGTCCTCGTTGGCAAACTTGTGACTCACCTGCGCGTCGAAGCCCACCCCACACGTGCAGAAAAACGGCGCGCCGTTCACCGTGCCGTAGTCCACCGACTCGATGATGCCGTCGTCGATCATGCGCAGCGCGCGCTCCACGTTGATGGGGATGTGCAGGTGCCGCGCCAGCCCGTTGCCCGAGCCGCACGGAATCACGCCCAGCGGCGTCGACGTGTCGCGCAGCACGCGCGCCACCTCGTTCACCGTGCCGTCGCCACCCACTGCCAGCACGCCGTCTACACCCCGGGCCACCGCCGAGCGAGCCAGCTCGGTGGCATGGCCAGGAGCCTGGGTGAACACCACTTCGGTGGCGTAGTGTGCCGAATCAAGGCACTTGTCCACCAATTCGGGCACACCGGCCTTGCTGCTCGTGCCCGATTTCGGGTTGACGATAACGGTGAGTTGCTGTTTTACTGACATAGCGGTGACTTTTTTGACTTGCAAAAATACAAATTATTCGCCAAACGCTTGCCCCTTTGCGCCGAAAATACTAATTTCGTGCCGAAATTGACCATCGGGCCGACTCGATGGCTTGGCGCAGCTGCAGCGCGAAGTGAACCCTGCCGCTGCCGATTACACATCACTAAATCATTGATTTGAAAACATCTGCATTATGAACCGACTTAGCATTAATCTCTTGACCAACGTGGTGCTCATGTTGGTGGGCGTGCTACTCATCATCTTTTATTCCCGCACCGATGTCCAGCACTGGATTGCCCTCGTGATAGGCGGCCTCTTCGCGTTGTCGTCGATGGTCTATCTGCTCAAGGTGCTGCGCCGGCACGACGATGCCAGCACCAGTTCCGACTACCTCGGCGTGGTGCCGGCCGTGGGAGGCTTGTGCTTCGGGATTGTCCTGCTCATGAAGCCCGACCTGTTCGACGGAGTCATCTCGTTCCTCATGGGTGTGCTGCTCGTGGTGCTCGGAGTGTTCCACATCATCTATCTGCTGCTCTCGCGGCGCACAATCGACGTGCGCGGGTGGTACTTCATCGCCCCGCTGATGGTGGTGGCCGGAGGGGCAAGCATCCTCTTCTCGCCCGAGTTGCGCCAGCAAGGCGGCACAGTGGCACTGCTCACCGGCCTGGGACTGCTTCTGTTCAACGTCACCAGCCTGCAGGAGTACTCTGCCGAGCGCCACAACCGCCGCCTCGGCATTCAGCGCCACCAGTGCCTCTCCCTCAACCAAATGGCCCAAGCCATCTGCACCCGTCACCACCCATAACAAAGCCGAAACCACCGCAGCGACACAGCCCCGGCACAGCAAACC
>CAMVDK010000050.1 GCA_947166165.1 uncultured Porphyromonadaceae bacterium | reverse complement strand
TGCACCACTAAATTAGGTGAAATTCTCGACATGGCAAAATCCTGGGGAACTTTTTGTTGCCCAGGATGTTATAAAAATAGTCAACTATAGTGGTGCGGATTTAAGGACGAACAAAGATTCTAATTTGGCAGTTTCGACTGCCGAAATACAAGGTAAAGATGAAATCCGTCAGTTGCGACTGACGATCTCGCCAGATTTCCCCATTGCAGTATTCTTCAGTCTCAGTTTTACTCATCATACGGCGATTCTGTCGAACATAAAATCGTATGAGGAGCGTAAGTTCTATATCCAATTCGCTGTAGACTACAAAGTAAAGTGCGAAGATTTGGAACAACTGATGAAAGATGATTTATACAATCACCAAGGATCATTGCCCAATAACTTCAGAAGAACTATCCCCGACCAATTGCAAGCCTACCGTGCCATCACAATGTTTAAGGATGAGTATCTGCTGGACTATATTAATACGGAAGAGCTGTTTGTCCGTGACAAAGATCGGGATGAACGGGTGATAGAACAAAGCATCATCAACAATGTGAAGGATTTCATCATGACTTTTGGTCGTGACTTCACATTTGTAGGCAACCAATATCATTTGGAGAAGTTCGGAATAGAACAGTTCCCCGATTTACTATTCTTCAATAGAGAGTTATCAGCCCTTGTCTGTGTGGAACTCAAAGATGGTTCATTCAAAACTGCTTATTTGGGGCAGTTGGCTGGTTACTTGCGTATTCTTGATGATGAGGTTCGCAAACCCAATGAGAATCTATCAATCGGAATCATCCTATGCAAGAGTGCAAACAAGAAGTTTGTAGAATATGTTATGCAAGACTATGACAAGCCTATGGGTGTAGCAACATACAAAACTTCTGCTGACATGGATGACAGGCTGAAGAAACTACTTCCTCCTGTAGAAGATTTGGAGAAGCTATTATAACCAATTAGAAATGTAATACGAATATGATATTTGGAAAGAAAATAAAAGAGCTCAGAGAGGAGCATGGTCTGTTGCAGCGACAGTTGTCAGCAGCGTTAGAGATAGATACCCCAATGTATAGCAAAATTGAGCGTGGAGAGCGTAAGGCGAAGCGCAGCCAGATTCCCATTATGGCAAAACTCTTCGAGATAGATGAGAAGGAGTTGCTGACCATCTGGCTTGCTGACAAGGTTCTTGACACCGTCGAAAACGAAGATGAGATAAAGAGTGATGCCATCGTCTATGCACAGAATGAGATCAATTCTCAACTCTAATCGAAATTGCAGGAGTAACTACAAGTTTTTTAATCGTATTGATTTGCGATTAAAGACATTTATTGGCTTCCTGCAATACGCTCTTCATTCCGGAATAGATCTACGATTCATCCCAAATTCGTGCTTTTCTGGTGGGGAAAATGGGGCTCACTTTGCACGAACTCTTGCAGATGTGGGGAAAATGTGGGGAAATTTGAGGAAAGAAAATCGCTAAACCTCTTGTTTTTAAGGGTTTAGCGATCACTTTCGAGTTAAACTCGTACCCAGAGCCGGGGTCGAACCGGCACGGGTGTTACCCCATTGGTGTTTGAGACCAACGCGTCTACCGATTCCGCCATCTGGGCTTGTAGCGGGTGCAAAGGTAGTGCTTTTTTCTGCATCACGCAAATTTTTTTGTGTTTTGGCCGGTTTTTTAACGTTTTGGGGAGGTTTGTTCCGGCGGGGGGCGGCCGGCGTGCGCTTGGCTCAGGGTTGCCGGCGTGCGCGGAGCCAGTCGATGAATGGTGCGAGCGATTGGGCGGCGGGCTGTGCGGTGCGGGTTTCGAGGGCGATGTGCTCGCCCATGCCGCCCAGGATGTCGAACTGGTAGCGAGCCGAGTGGTCGTAGTCGATGGCGGGCGGGTTGCCGCCTTGCAGCAGCGCGACAGCCTCGTCGGCCATGTCGTGCAGGCGCAGCAGCCAGGGGCGCAGGTCGTCGTAGAGCAGGCGCTGGCTTGCCGAGGGCGAGTGCTGCAGGCCTTCGAGCTGCCGGCAGGCGCGGCTCACGGCGGTGAGCTGGTCGATGAGTGCTCCGGGCGTGGGCTGGCCGCGCTCCACGCTGTGCTTGTAGCGCACGATGTAGTAGTCGAGTGCGTCGGCGTCGTAGTAGCGCAGCAGGGGTGCGGCGCGGTGCAGGGCCTGGGCGTGCTCGGGTCCCACCACGGCGGGCAGCGCGGCCTGCCAGCTGGTCTCGCAGTTGAAGGCGGCGTTGTTCCACGCATAGTCGGCCACGCCGAAGAGGGCCACCTTCGACAGCTCGCCCTGCTGCATGGGGTTGACAATCACCGTGCGGGTGCCGCGCAGGGCGCGCTCCAGGCGGTCGAGGCTTAGGATGTGGGTTTCGTCGCGGAAGTTGGTGTAGGTGTCCATGACGAAGAGCTTGGTGGGGTCTTGGTCGTTGCAGGGGTAGTTCCACCACCAGCTCACTTCGCGGCCGAGCCACCGGCTCACCAGGCCCAGGTCGTGGTTGTTGGGCACCGACCACACGTTCTTGCCGGTGATGTAGATGTTCACTTTGTCGGGCACGGGTCGCAGCGACTCGTAGAAGCGTTGCGCCTTGTCGAGCTCTACCCATCCGTAGGCGTAGAGCTGCGGCACGTAGTGCAGCGGCCTGACGGTGTCGGCGGCGGCGGCTCCGGCGTGGTTCCAGCGCCTGTCGATGCGTTGCTGCAGGGTGGTGAGGTTCTGGGCGCACAGGCGCATGACGGCCGGGTCTGTGGGCACGCCCACGTCGTCGACAAACACGCCGAACTGCCTGACGCCCAGCTCGTGCATGGCTTCGAACTTGCGCATGATGCGGTCGAGCACGGCCGTGTCGGCGGGGTCGGCGAAGGCGTTGCCCGGGTGTATGGCCCACACGAAGTTCACCTTGGCTGCGGTGGCTGCGGTGGCGATGTCGCGCATCATGCTGCTGCTGAGCATGCCCAGTCGCTGCTGCTCGGCGGTGATGGTGGCGGGGTAGGGGTCGGCCCAGTAGCGGGAGTGGTAGGCGTCGCTCTTGGCGCCATACATGTAGGTGTTGAGCTTGTAGCGCGCCATGAAGCGGAACAGGTCTTTGGTCACCGCTGCCGAGTAGGGCACGCCGTAGTAGCCCTCGATGATGCCTCGGCACTGCACGTCGGCGTAGTCGTGCATCACGGCGCAGGGCATGCTCCCGCTGGGCTCGCGCTGGTCGAGCATCTGCTCGAGGGTGGCCAGGGCGCAGAAGGCGGCGCCGGTGTGCTCGCCCACGATGGCCACCTGCGCCGCGCCGCGGCTGTCGGCGTTGAGTGCCAGGATGTGGCGGTCGAATTTGCCGGGCGTGGCCAGCACGTCGGTGCCGATGCCCATTGCCTCGAGCCGGCGTTGGGCTGGGCCGGGCCGGGTGGCGGTGGCCAGCAGCAGTGCGGAGCCGCTGGCCGGGGCCTGCTTGGCCTCCTGGGCCTGGATGCCGTGGTCGGCGAGCACCTGGACGGCGCGTTCGACGGTCACGGCGTCGATGCCGGCTTCGGCCACCACGGCCACGCTGGGCGTGAAGGCGGCGCTCCCGGGCAGGGCGTGCTGGCTGTGGGGGATGGGGTAAATCTCGTAGGGGGTGCCTGCGCCGGCGGCCAGTGCGGCCAGCAGTGCAATCAGGGTGGCAAATGGTTTCATCATCTTGCTGAGGGGGGTGTCAGTGGTACAGGAATCGCTTGATGCTCATTTTGGGCGTTTTCTCGAATGGCGTGTCGCGCAGCTCCACTTTGGAGATTCGGCTGTAGGCCGGAAGCGACTTGTTGGCCTGTTCGCGAATTTGGCTGGTGATGGCGGTTTTGGTTGCCGGGTCGGTGCCGGGCGGCAGCTCGCAGTAGACCAGGGCCATGATTTTGCCGTTGCGGTCCACTACAATGCACTCGTCGACGTGCTGGCAGTTGGCCAGCACGGCCTCTACCTCTTCGGGATAGATGTTTTGTCCCGATGAGTTGAGGATCATCGACTTGATGCGACCCTTGATGAAGATGTTGCCTTTTTTGTCGATAATGCCCAGGTCGCCGGTGCGGAACCAGCCGTCGTCGGTGAACGAGGCTGCCGTGGCGCTGTCGTTTTTGTAGTAGCCTATGGTGAGGTTGGCTCCGCGCACCTGTATTTCGCCGGGTGTGTGCTGCGGGTCGTCGGAGTCGATGCGGAGTTCGTGCACCGGTTTTCCGCACGAGCCGGGCTCGAAGTCGGTCCACCATTCATATCCCAGCAGCGGGCAGGCCTCGGTCATGCCGTAGCCTACGGTGAAGGGCAGCCGCATCTTCTTGAAGCACTGCTCGGCCTCGGGGTTGAGGGCCGCGCCGCCCATGATGAAGCAGCGCACCTGTCCGCCGAACACCTTCATGAGCATTCGGCGTGCGGCGCGGTGAACCACGGTCTTCATGCCCGGGATGCGGAACAGCTTTTTCCGCTTCTCGAGTGCGGGTTTTATGGAGTTGGCGTAGATTTTCTCCATGACCAGCGGCACGGTGACCACCATGTAGGGCCTCACCTCGCTCATGGCCTTGAGCAATGTGGTGGGCGAGGGCGCCTTGCCCAGGAAGTAGACGGTGACCCCGTCTACGTTGGGGTGAATGAATTCGATGGCCAAGCCATACATGTGGGCCATGGGCAGCATCGAGACGATGGTCTCGCCGGGGTGGTTGGGGAAGTGTGTGTTGGCGAAGTGGTCGGTGTCGGAGATGGCTCCGTAGGTGAGCATGACCCCCTTGGGGTTGCCCGTGGTGCCCGAGGTGTAGTTGATGATGGCCAGGTCGTCGAAGTTGTCGGTGCCATATTCCACCTGTCCGGGCATCATGCCGCCGGGATACAGCGCTTCGAAAGCCGCTGTGCGGCCCTGCCAGGCTTGTGCCACGGCGGTGTCGCGGTGCCAGAGCATGGTGCCGTCTTTCATGTTGATGGCTGCCCTGATGGTGGTCATGTGCTCGGGCTCGATTTTTGCCCAGATGTCGCCGTCCACAAAGAGCACCAGGCTGTCGGCATGGTTGGTGAGCTCCGTCACCGTGTCGGGGTGGAAGTCGGCAAGCAGGGGCACTGCCACGCGCCCGTTGGCGTTGATGCCCCAGAAGGTGATGCCCCATCGTGCCGAATTGCGTGCGCAGATGGCGATTTTCGAGCCGGTGCCGATACCTGCGGCTGTGAAAAACAGCCTGAATTGCTCCACATGCGCGGCCAGCGCGCTGTAGGTGAACGATTCGCCTTGGTAGTCGCAGAGTGCCTTTTGGTTCCAGCATTTGCGTATCGTCTGCTCCAGATTCTTCAGATAGTGTACCATATGTTACAATCATTAGCCTCGCCCCGTTGGACGCGAATAGGTTCAACGAAAATCACGCAAAATTATAAATAATTCTTCAAAAACGGACTATTTTCGCTCGATAAATGAAGAATCGGCGCAAAAATGTTTCGCCTTTGAATTGATTGCAACATGCCCGGCGGCAATGCCGCGCCCCCACCCCGGCAGGCGAATCGTGCCAGGGGGAGAGGGCGCGGCAGGGTAGCGCTCACTTGGCGCTCACTCGGCGGTGAGCTCGAGCACGTGGCTGGTGAGCTGGCTGTTGCCGAACAGGGGCAGCCCCACGGTCATGAGCCACTGGCCGCTGTAGGTGTGTCCGTCGCAGCTCAGCGGCCATCCGCCCATGCGGTTCACCTCGCTCACGCGGTAGTGGCGGTCGGGGTCGAGGCCTTGCAGCTTGACAGGCAACAGGTGCTCGCGGTAGCGCGGGTGGATGTCGAAGGCAAACAGCACGGCGCGGCTGCGGCCGGCGTCCACCATCATGGTGGCGGCGTGGTTGCCCTCGTAGGGCGACACCAGGCGGTACATGTCGCCGTCGAGCACCACGGGCTTGAGGCGGTTGTAGGTGGCGATGGCCTGCCGGCAGAAGCCGATTTCGTCGTCGTTGAGGTCGCTGCACTTGATGTCGAAGCCCAGTTTGCCCATGCTGGCCACATCGACGCGGAATTTGATCGAAGCCTGCTTGTTCCACGAGGTGACGTGGGCGCACTGCGCCTTGGCGGGATACACGCTCGAGAAGCCCCACTGGATGTAGAGGCGCTCGACGGGGTCGGTGTTGTCGCTGGGCCAGAACTCGGTGAAGTAGCGCAGCGCCTCGTAGTCGATGCGACCCCCGCCGCCCGAGCACAGCATCATGGGCAGGTCGGGATACTTGGCGCGGATGCGCTCGAGCACGTTGTAGAGCCCGCGCACGTAGTCTACGTAGAGGTGCTCCTGCTGGCCCTTGAGCCAGGGCGAGTAGATATTGGTGATGGGGCTGTTGCAGTCCCACTTGAAGAATGCGATTTGCGGATAGGCGGTCATCAGCCTGTCCACCACGCCGAACACGTGGTCCTGCACCTGCGGGTTGCTCAGGTCGAGCACCAGCTGGTTGCGGAAGTAGTATTCCTTACGGTTGGGCAGGTGAATCACCCAGTCGCGGTGCTGCTCGTAGAGCTCGCTCTTGGGGTTGACCATCTCTGGCTCGATCCAGATGCCGAACTTGATGCCCCGCTTGGCGGCCTGCTCGCACAGGTAGCCCACCTTGTGGGGCAGTTTCGACTCGGTCTCGCGCCAGTCGCCTAGGCCCTGGTGGTCGCTGCTGCGGGGGTATTTGTTGCCAAACCAGCCGTCGTCGAGCAGGAACATGTCCACGCCCAGGCGCACAGCGTCGTCCATCAAGCCCACGAGTTTCGCCTCGTCGAAGTCGAAGAAAGTCGCCTCCCAGTTGTTGAGCAGCGTCATGCGGTCGCCGGTGCCGTTCTTGAGTCGGAAGTTGCGTGCCCAGGTGTGCAGGTTGCGGCTCGCCTGGCCGAAGCCCTGCGTGCTGTAGGTGAAGATGAAGTCGGGCGTGGTGAACGTCTCGCCGGCCTTGAGCTGGCGGCTCGAGAAGTAGGGGTTGATGCCCGAAATCACACGCAGCCGGTCGTTGTGGTCGACCTCGAAGGTGAACCGGTAGTTGCCCGTCCAGGCCAATGTGCCCACAAGCACGCTGCCCTGCGTCTCGGTGGCTGGAGCGTCGAGCGAGAGCTGGAAGAACGAGGGCATGAACATGCTAGCGCGGCTGCCGAGCTTGCTGTCGAGCACCTTTTTGCCAAAGTTCAGCTCGGTCTGGCTCATGTTCACCTCGTCGGCCCAGTCGCCCGAATACTCGGTGAGGTAGTAGCGGCTGTTGTCGAGCGAGAGCAGGCTCGAGGCATACTTGTGCAGGGCCACGGGCCGCTTCTCGCCGTTTTCAATCTCGCTGTGCGCGATTTTGCCCTCTTTATGTACCTCAAATAGCATAGTCTATGATTTTGTTATTTTGAATCAAGAAATGTAGTACGGCATAGATTGTATTAACGCTTACAGCATTTCCAGCCTGCTTGTATAAAGCACCATCGCCAACTTTACTTTGCTGTGCTCTCGTTGCAAATTCAGCAGGGAAACCCTGGAGCAAAAATGCCTCTTGCGGAGTTAATTTGCGGATTGCCAGTTTCGCTAATTCTTCTTTGGTCATATATCGCACAGGGTCGTCAGCACCATTAGAATCAATGAAATTTTGACTATAATAGTTGTCTTGACAAGCGCAGTGCATTTTGTGCATACTCGCGGTTAGAGTTCTCGCTATTATTTGGTTAATATCGGAGCGGGATTTGAAGCCGCCTGAACCATCCGAAAGAATGGTAGGTTTAATCTTTTCACTTAGGAAATATTTATTATCGACCTTTTTAGCCAAAAGTTCTAATGTGGTGTCAAAATGCAAAACGCTTGTTTCTTTATAGACTGAATCAAAGAAATTACTTATTTTCTCAGATGTAAATTCGTTCTCAAAATCGTCATTTATTTCATCAAGCGTAGCAAAAATTAGAACCCTGCTCCGTCTTTGTGGTAGGTGGAAGTCTTTGGTGTTGAAAATGTTGCTAAAAACCTTATAACCTAAGTCTTGCAAAATCTTTTTTATGTAGCAAAAAATAGAAATTATTGGCCAGCCCACACCCGCAGCCGTTGGCCAATCCAGCAAACACTCCCACAATCAACACTTTAGGCCATCCTTTGCGCAGCATCACGTCAAAGTGCAATTTTTTCGTCAATCGGGCGGGGTCCATCCCCGGCTTCGGCAATGCTACACAAAAAAACGAAAGACATAAAAGATGCCATGTTGATGCAGCAAACCGTGGCTCCGGTTGTCATTAGAGAAAGAAGTTTTGCTTTATGATTCATACTTTTCGTCACCGCAACAGCCCTTTGCGCTATGGTCGCTCAATGGTCTGGAACTTGATTACATGCCTGGCGCTGCCAGCCATTGTTTTGCTCGCCGCGCTCCCGATGCACGCGCAGACGGGCACATTGCCTTTCATGCACATCGAGACCGAAAACCACCAGCCCGTCACGTCGAAAACAACATACGTGGCCGGAACGTATTACATTGTCGACAATCAGAATCCGGAGCATAATGTGGGCTCGACCGAGAGTCCTTTGCCGCTTGAAATAAAAGGAAGGGGCCACTCGTCGTGGCGGTCGGTCAAGAAGCCTTACAAAATCAAATTGGCCGAAAAAGAGCCCTTGCTGGGAATGAACAAGAACAAGCACTGGGCCTTGCTGAAGTTTCACGAACCCACTGTGGCGGGCTTGCATCTCGGCCTCGTCATGGGCCTGGACTGGACACCGTCCACCCGGCCCATAGAGGTGACGCTCAACGGCGATTACCTCGGTCTGTATCTGCTCACCGAGACGAACCGCATCGGCAAGAACCGACTCGACATATATGAACAACCGAATTGGAACACCGATGAAAACACCATCCCTTATGGCTGGCTCGTGGAGGTGGACAACTACTACGAACCCAACCAAATCAGAGTCAAGGAAAACAGTTCGTGGTATCTGAACATCACCTACCACTCGCCCGACTCGCTCTCGCAGGCGCAGCGGCAATGGCTCATAGGCGAGTTCCAGGACATCAACGCTGCCATCTACGACGATGACAAAGAGGGCAGCACGTGGGAAGAACTGGTCGATGTGGATGCCATGGCTCGGTTTTTCATCATCCAGGAGGTGCTCGACAACAGCGACGGATTTCACGGCAGCTTCTATCTGCACAAAGACCTGGAAGATGACGCCCGATGGAAGGCCGGCCCGCTATGGGACATGAACTGCAATCAACGCGCCAAAACCGACTACACATTCCGGATGAAAACGTCCTATGGCTTCACGCCGCACTGGATAGGCGAATTGATTGAGGACGCGGACTTTTGCGAGGCAGTTCGGCAGGCTTGGGATGAGTTCTATCCAAGCGCAATCGCCCCCTGGATGGAATACATCGACGAGCATCTGCTGCTCTGTGGCGAGGCGTTCGAGCAGGAAAAGGCCCGATGGAGTTACACCAATCAAGACCCCCTTGCCGTGCGGGTGGACAAGCTGAAATCGGCCCTGATGGCCAACATCGAGTGGTTCAACAACCACGTGCCGTCGGTCCCCATCACCGGCGCCGATGTGGTTGCGGTTGAAAAAGAGGTGGTCAAGGTGGAATACGTCAACATGGCCGGCATGCGCAGCGCTCAGCCGTGGAATGGGGTCAACATCAAAGTGACCACCTACGCCGACGGCAGCACGTCGACGGCAAAAGTGCTGGCAGGCCACTGAGAACCTCGCGGGCAAGCTGCAAAGAATGCAGTGGCTCAGTGCTGCACCACGCGGCGGATGGTGCCGTCGGGGTTGTAGTAGAGGGGGTCGATGCAGATGGAGCGCAGCTCGGGCCTTCCGCCCGAGAGGTCGCTGTTGTGGTAGAGAAGGTACCACTGACCCTTGAACTCAACGATGGAGCCGTGGCTCATCGAGCAGCTGGTGGGGTTGAGAATGACGCCTTTGCTCTGCCACGGCCCGAGCGGCGAACGGCTCATGGCATAGCGCAGCTGGTTGGCGTTCTGACGGTTGTCGGCATAGGTGAGGTAGTACATTCCGCCGCGCTTATGCACCCATGCGGCTTCGTGGAAGTCGTCGAGGCCCTCCATGTCGCGCAGCGGCTCGGCGAGGCCGAGCATGTCGTCGCGCAGGCGCGCACCGTAGCAGTGGCTGCCGCCGCCGTAGTAGAAATAGGCCTAGCCGTCGTCGTCGACAAAGATGGCGGGGTCGATCATGTCCCATCCACCTGCCCCCTCGAGGGGTTGGGGGGCAGCTGCACACTCGTGGAGGTGCGGCACGACGCCAGGGCCACAACGGCGAGCACAACAGGCGCGATGAGGGTGAAATGAGGTCGCATGATGGGGTCAGTGGTTCAAAATCAGGTTGATGAGCCGGTTGAGGTCCGACACGTCGACCTGCGCGAGCACCCACGAGCGGGTGCCCATGGTCAGGCCGTTGGCGTTGAGGCTGGTGTTGCGGTCGCGGGCGGTGCAGCGGTTGTCGTCGATGGCAATCAGGCGCAGGCCAGGCACCGGCTCGGCCACGTAGCTCAGCGAGTTGGGGTCGCGCGCCAGGGCGGTGGCATAGCCCATGTCGGCATAGATGTCGGCAAACTCGGTGCTCTTGACCGTGGCGGCGGGATAGCGGTTGGCACCGTCGTAGCGCACGGCCTGCGTGTTGTTCACGTCGTGGTTGCCCGGAATCACACACACCTTGATGCCGGCAGCGGTGATTTGGTGCAGGTAGTCGGCCATGGCCAGGTGGCTGAGCTTGGCGCCCTGCTTGGTGAGGTCGCCAGCCACGAGCACGGCGTCGGGGCGCTCGGCAAGCACGCGGTCGACCAGGGCCTGCATGATTTCGTTCGACAGGTCGAACATCTTGTTGTCGCCCGCCAGATCGTCCTGCAGGGCTGTGCTCGAGGGCTGGAAGAGCCCCGGAGCGAGCAAGTGCGGGTCGGTGAACACCATGAGCCGCTTCTGGGCGGTGGTGGCCAAAGCGAGGCACATCAGCACCACAGTCAGCGCGCCTCGCAGATGGTTGCAACAGGAATTCATAGCGGCATGATACTGAATCGGTTATTGGTTATGCGGAATATAGGTCATGACGGCCTGGCCCGTTCCGGCCACCTCGATAGTGCGTGTGCAGGCTGCGATGAGCATGCTCTCGCCCATGGCCAGCGGGGTGTGGCACTGGCCGTCGGTGACCACGTCGAGCTGCCCGCGGGTGGCCACGAGCGCCACAAACGAGCGCATCGGCTCCCACTCGAGGCGGTGGCGGCCGTCGACGGTGAGCAGCGAGGCCACAAAGTGGCGGCACTCCACCAGGCGCGTGAGGCCCGGGGTGGTGGGGTCGCAATGCGATGCGATGCCGGCGTCGGGGGCGCAGTGCACGGCGGCGAGCGCCTCGTCGATGTGCAACTGGCGCGGATGGCCGTCGACATCCACGCGGCCATAGTCGTAGAGACGGTAGGTGACGTCGCTGGCCTGCTGGATTTCCACCAGCAGGTTGCCGGCTCCGATGCTGTGCACCGTGCCGGCGGGCAGAAAGAACACGTCGCCGGCTATGGGGCGGTAGTGCACCACCACCTGCTCCAGCTCGCCCTGGCGCGCCAGCGACTCGAACTGCGACGGTGTGAGCGCCTGCTTGAGGCCGGCCATGATCACGGCCTCGGGCTGCGCGTCGACCACATACCACATCTCGGTCTTGCCAGGGCTGTGGTGCCGCTCGGCGGCCAGCGCATCGCCAGGATGCACCTGTATAGAGAGCGGACGGCAGGCGTCGATAATTTTGACCAGCAGCGGGAACCGGCCGCCGTGGCGCCGGGCCACGTCGCTGCCGAGCAGCCGCTCGCCATGGCGGGCGGTGAGCTCGGTGAGCGTCAGCCCCGCGTCGGGACCCTGCGCCACCACCGACTCGCGGCCCGCCATGGGCGAAATCTCCCAACTCTCGCCGATGGGCTGGCCATCGTCGGGCAGGTGCTTGAGCGCGGCAATGCGACGACCGCCCCACAGCACGGGTTTGAGCAAGGGTTGGAACTTGAAGGGTTGTAAAGCGTTTTTGTTCATTGGTTGAAAGTGTTTTGAAGCGAGAAAGCCTCGCCAGTGATGCGCAGACCGATGCGCTCGGGCTGGCCGGTGGTGATGAGCGTGATGACCTTGTCGATCGCGCCTGCCGGCCGGCCGGTGGCGTCGTAGGTCACGGTCACCACGCCCTTCTGGCCCGGGGCCAGGGGTTGCTTGGGATAGGTGGGCACGGTGCATCCGCAGGCCGACAAGGCCCCCACGATGCTCACCGTGCTGTCGGAACGGTTGGTGAACTCGAACCGGCACTCATGGCTGCCGCTGCCCACGGCGATGCGCCCCAGGCAGCAGACGGTATCGGCAAACTCGAGGCTCGGCTCCAAGTCGCGTTCAGCCGCCCACACGGTGGTGGCACAAGCCGACGAGGCTAGCAAAAGGCAGTAGGTGCGCAGTCGGTTCAGCATAGGTCGTCTCACAGGTTGATGTCGGATTGCAAGTGGATTCGCTCCGACGACGAGCCCACCATGATGGTGTACTGGCCCTTGGGAGTGACAAAGGCGCGCCTGTTCTCGTCCCAGTAGCGGAGTTCCTTTTTCGGGATGACGACGCGCACGGCCTGCTTCTTTCCTCGGGCGATGTGCACGCGCTCGAAGCCCCGCAGCTGCTTGATGGGCATATAGGTGCCCGTGGCGGGATAGTGCACATACACTTGTGCCACCTCGTCGCCGTCGCGCTTGCCGGTGTTGGCCACCGTGAAGGTCACCTCCACGCTCTCGCCCAAGTCGCGCGTGGCGAGCTGGCTGTAGCGGAAGGTGGTGTAGCTCAGGCCGTAGCCGAACTCATAGAGCGGCTTGCCGGTGAAGTACTGATAGGTGCGCCCGGACGCGCCGGTGAGCGAGTAGTCGTCGAAGGCGGGCAGGTCGTCGGTCAAACGGTAGAAGGTGAGCGGCAGGCGTCCGCCGGGGTTGTAGTCGCCAAAGAGCGCCTCGGCCACTGCCGTGCCGCCCTGCTCGCCGGGATACCAGGCGTCGAGCACCGCCGGCACATGGGCGTCGATCCAGTTCAACGCCAGCGAGCTGCCGGCCACGAGCACCACCACGGTGCGCGGATTGATGCGGTAAAGCTCCTGTATGAACTCGCGCTGGTCGGCGGGCAGGTCGAGCGTGTAGCGGTCCTGTCCCTCGCGCTCGATGCTCTTGTCGATGCCCAGCACGGCCACCACGGCGTCGCACTCGCGCGCGGCCTTGCCGGCGTCGCCGAAGTACTCGATGCGGCTCGTCTTGCTCACGTTGGGGGCCTTCCACAGCAGGCGGGCATAGGCATCGCCACCGCCGTCGAAATACTCTATCACCACATGGTAGCGCCGTCCGGCCTCGAGGGTGACCTCGGCCACATTGTCGGTGGCGGGGTGCGACACCCAGGCGTCGAGCACCTGTTTGCCATCGATCCACATGCGGCAGCCGTCGTCGGTGCGCAGGTTGATGATATAGTTGCCCGTCACGGTGGGACACAGTTCGGTGGTCCAGCGGGCCGAGAAGGGCGCGCGCGGAATCACCGGGGCGATATAGTTGCTCTCCAGCCGCTGGCCGCCGGGCATGCGCAGCACGACGTCGGTGAGCACATAGTCGGCGTCGGCATAGAGGTAGTAGTTCTGCTCCACCACCGGCAGCGAGGCCGATGGGCCGTTGTAGGTGATGGTCAGGCGCCGGCCGCTGCCCACGGCATCGGTCAGCGGCTCGTCGGCCAGCGTGCCGCCGCTGCCGTAGCTCGACGTCTGGTAGACAGTGCCGCCGAATTTGAAGCGTGAGCTCACCTCGCTCAGCACCGGCGTGCCGTTTTTGAGCAGCGTCACGTTGTGCGCCGCGTCGTCGTAGCGCACCGTCCATTTGCCGCAGGCCACCTCGGCGGCCTGTGCCGGCATCGTTGCCGACAGCAGCACGCTCAGCGCGGCCAGCAGCACGGCGGGAAGGAGATTCGAGTCTTGTTTCATCGTTCAAGCAGTTTTTTTAGGCAGCCCGGCACACGCGCGTGGATGCGGGCATAGCAGTCATGGCGCAAAATTACCTAGCACTATCCACAACCAATGGCACTCACTGCCCTAAAAATAGCATCCGGCAAGCCTCAGTTTTCCTACAAAATGCACCCATTTTGCCTGCCGGGTGACGCGGAAAGCGGGTATGACTGTCGCTGTGACGCAGGGCGGGTCTTGACAGCGCCGCGCCCCATGGCGGCACGACAGCGGCACCGGCAGCCGCCAGGGCTCACAACCGTGGCTCCGTAACCTGCCGCAAAGTTAACCATATTTTTGTGAACGAAGGCACGCCGGCAGCTATTTTCGGCCCTTCAGTCGGTGAAGACAAAGGTGATGCGGCGGGCGGTGGTGAGCTGCTGGTGGGTGATGAAGGGCGTGGGCAGCGCCTGGCCGTCGACTTCCACCCGCAGCAGGCGGCCGGGGGCGGCGTTGCCACGGGTGACGATGTGCAGCGTGTGCGGGCGGGGGCGCTGGAGCTGGAGCGCGATGTGCGGCACATGGGCGGCCCCGAGGGCATACTGCGTGCTGCCCGGCGTGACGGGATAGAAGCCCATGGTCGACAGCAACAGCCATGCCGACATCTGGCCGCAGTCGTCGTTGCCGTTGATGCCGTCGGGGGAAATGCCGCATCCCTAATCCCTAATCTTTCATCCCTAATCCTCAAGTTTCCTAAAGGGGCAAAGCCACTTT
>CAMVDK010000049.1 GCA_947166165.1 uncultured Porphyromonadaceae bacterium | reverse complement strand
ACGCCGCTCATGGACAACGAGCAGCGCATGGTGGCACGCAACGGCGGCGCCGACTTCATCTTCGCCCTGGCCGACACCGAGGCCTGCGACAAACTCGAGGCCATGGGCTACACCCGCTACCGGTCGACACCCGTGCCGGGCGTGGAGCTGCACCTCGACATGTTCACTCGCCACCGGCTCCAGCCCGTGGAGCGACACCAGCCAGAGCCCCTCGACATCCTGCTCAGGAGATATCAACGGTGATGCTTGTCCCTTCGGGAATGTGGCAGCACTCGCCGTGGTCGGGATTGCGGTAGAGCTGGAACTGCGTGGCCTCGCGCTCGCGGCCCCACATGTGCATGGGGATGAACCGGTCGCAGCGCACCGCCTTGAGGAACTCCCTCGCCCCGTAGGCAAAGTCGCCACCCAGATTGGGCACCACCGGCATCATGGCCACATCGATGTGCGGGGCATAGGCCGCGATGTCGCGCAGAATGGCATGGAAATCGCCCCGCGCCTTGCGCACATCGGCCGGCGGAGCACCCTCGAACTGCCAGCACGTGTAGTCGCCGGCATGAAACAGCCGCCGGCCTTGCACTTCCACCAGGAAACTCACGCCCACATCGGTCGAGCCAAACGCATGCACGGCCAGCGTGCCGTCGGTCCAGTCGCCACCGCGCTGCACGAAGACGAAGGGCCACTCGTCCAGCACCATGCTGCGCGCCAGCTTGCGGCGGCACTCATTGGCAATCACATAGCGGGCCACGGGCCAGCGGTCGCGCCAGTCGAAGATGTCGCGGCACAGGTGGTCGCGGTGGCTGTGCGACACGAACACATACACCCGCTCCGCCCGCGCCAGGACAGGCTCGAGCACGCAGCGGTGGTCGGTGTAGTAATCAAACACGAGAGTCACCCCGGCAGCCTCGACTGCAAAGCCGCTATGACCAATGCAGGTGATGCGCATAAGCATGATTGACAGTCACATAAAGCAACGCGGCACAAGCAGCCCGCCATAAGCCGGACGCTCTCGCCGCCCATAACAAAAACGCAGCCAGCCCGACAATATTGCCAAATCACGCGGCACCTCGGCAATGCCAAACAAAAAACATCGTCTTTTGTTTGGCATTGCGCTCGGTTTGCAGTAATTTTGCAAGCGCGAACCAACTCCGAAATGCTTATGCGACGCCTTTTGTCGATTACTGCGGTGTGCCTGGCGCTGATGTGCCTGGGCACAACTGGCGGCAGCCCTATGGCGGCTGGCTCCTGCCAGACAGCCGTTGACGGCGACCCGAACGGCGACGGCCGTGTGGACGTGGCAGACGTCAACTTGCTGTGCAACGTGATTCTCGAATTCGACACGCTGACCGACTCCGCCTCGTTTGCCGCCGCCGACGTTGTGGCCGACGGGAATATCGATGTGGACGATGTGAACGCGCTCATCTCGCTCATCCTGGCCCAGAAGCCGCCCACACCACCCGACTCCACCGTCGACACGCTGCCCCACATGGGCTGGCTGATTGAGCCACCGGCGCACATCTTGGAGCAAATGATGCTCGACGGCTCCCGCAACCGCACCTATCTGGCCAACGGACGGCTGCTCGTGTGGAACGTGACCCCGGGCGACAGCCTGCGGCTGACCATTGAGCACGACAACAGCATTCCCGTATGGATGCGGTCGTATGCCTTCTACCCCTCGGCCGACACCGCAACATGGACGCAGGCCAACGCCCTGGCCTACGGGGCCAACATCAAGACGATTGCCGGCCGCGACAGTTCCCACCTCACTGTGCCCGAAGGCGCGCAAGTGCTGGTGTGCAGCGGCTACTGGAACGACAAAGGGCGCATCGGCGACGGCGCAACGGCAGCCTCCACCCCCTACACAGCCTTCCAGCTCGAGCGCTGGGCCGACACCACCGGCATAGCACCCCGCACACAGCTGCGCGTGCTGGCAGTGGGCAACTCGTTCACCTGCGACGAGCTGAGCTATCTGCCCTACGTGATCCAAAGCATGGCCCCGGAGGTGGACCTGCACCTGCGGCTGCTCAAGCGCCCGAACGCCGACCTGAGCTCCTGGGTCGAGCACCCCGACTCCATGTGTCTGGACGGCAACGACAACCTGTACTACGACTGGCAGCCGTTCCCCGGCCGGTGGACCACCCCGGTGGTAGGCACGCTGCGCGAGCAGGTGACAGCCGACGCGTGGGACCTGGTGGTGGTGCACCAGGCCAGCTCGCTGCCCTACTGGAGGCGCACGCTGCGCCCACTGCAGGCCATGACCACGTGGCTCCGCGACTCGATGGACTACAACGGGCGCATCGGCTGGCTGATGACGCATGCCTATAGCGACAGCAACGTGATGGAGAGCCTCTACTTCCCGGAACTGAACACCAGCGACGAGATGTGGGCGCTCAACCAGGAGCTGGCCGACTCGGTGATGCACAGCGGCTTGGTGGACTTGCTGCTGCCCACCGGCACGGCGGTGCAGAATGCCCGCCACACGCGCCTGGACAACTTCACGCTCAACCACCTGTGCGCCGGCCGCTGGGACCGCGGCCAGAGGGGCGACATCCACCTGCAGGAAGGCATAGGGCCGTTTGTGGCCGCCTGCGCGGCGGCGGGCGCCCTGCTCGAGCTGTCGCCCATCAACGCGCGCGTGGAACTGAGCAGCTCATGGCGCATCCCCAACGCCAACCCATCGTTCTCGAATGTGGCCAATAACCCCACGCTCGAAGCCATCGAGAACTATCTCGGCGGCCTAGGCATGGACCCCGACTCGCAGGCACTGGGGGCCTGGTGCGCAGAGCAGGCTTGGCAACATCCGTTCGAGCTGATTCAAGAGGAGCCTTGACACGCCAGCCTGCCTCAAGAATTGCTCGAACGCTCGAACGCTCGAATGTTCGAATGTTCGAACGCTCGAATGCTCGAACACTCGAATGCTCGAACACTCGAATACTCGATTACTCAAAATGATGACAACACAACATTCTCTCCGCTGGATTTGGGCGGCAATCGTTACCGCCGTTGTGAGCCTGCCCTGCTTTGCGGCCAGCAGCCCACTGGATGGCGACCTGAACGCCGACGGCGTGGTCGACATCGACGACCTGAACCTGATGTGCAACATACTGGTGGGCCACCAGCCGGCCGGCACCGCCGACCTGAACGGCGACGGCACGGTCGACATCGACGACGTGAACGCACTGATAAACACCATCTTGCACCGCCAGCAACCCGCCAGTGCCAAAGGATGGCTGACCGTGGAACCCGACACCATCGTCGACGGCATGATGATCAACGCCAGCGGCCGTCTGTGCGCCTTTGCCAACGCCCGCCTGCTGGTGTGGCCCGTGCAGAGCGGCGACACGCTGCGGCTGAGCATCGACCACGACAACCACATCGGCGTGAACATGCGCTCGTTCAGCATCTTCGGCAGCGCCGACAGCTCCACCTGGAAGCCGGAATCGGCCCTGGCCACCGGCTGCAACCTCAAGGCGGTGGACGGGCTGAAGGTGTACGACCCCATCGTGGTTCCCGAGGGTGCCAAGGTGCTGGTGTGCAGCGGCTACTGGTATCCCAACGGCCGTGTGGGCGACGGCGGCTCGGCGGCATTGAACCCCTTCACGGCCTACCGGCTGGAGCGCTGGGTGGACGCCCGGTTGATTCCCGCGCGGCGGCAGCTGCGCATGCTGGCAGTGGGCAACTCGTTCACCTGCGACGATTTGAGCTACGTGCCCTATGTGATGCAAAGCCTTGCCCCCGATGTCGACCTGCATCTGCGGCTGCTCATCCGCCCCAACGCCCCACTGACCGAGTGGGTCAGGGCGCTCGACTCGGTGAGTCCGGGCCGCTACTACGACTGGCAGCCATTCCCCGGCCGGTGGACCACCCCGGCCGACGGCCTGCTCCACGAGCAAGTAGCTGCCGACCACTGGGACGTGATCACCCTGCAGCAGGCCAGCTTTCTGCCCTTCTGGGATGAGGTGGAGGCACCGTTGCGCACCCTCACCACCTGGCTGCGCGACTCGATGGGCTACCAGGGACGCATCGACTGGGTGATGAATCACGCCTACAGCGACAGCAACGTGTGCGTGACACCCGAGCTGCGCGGCCTGCGCACGAGCGACGAGATGTGGCAAGCCGGCGTGCTGCTGGCACAGCAGGTGGCAGCCTCCGGCCTCGTGGACCGCGTGCTGCCTTGCGGCACTGCGGTGCAGAACGCGCGCCACACGAGATTGCGCCACTTTGCGCGCAACCAGCTGTGCGCCGGCTCCTGGGCTCCTGGCAAGACCGGCGACCGCCATCTGCAGGAAGGCATAGGCCCCTTCATCTCGGCCTGCGCGGCCACCGGCAAGCTGCTGAACCTTTCGCCGCTCGACGCCCGCGTCCAGCTGAGCAGCACCTGGCGCATCCCCGCCGCCAACCCGTCGTACACCAACGCCGGCATCGACCCCACGCTCGACCAAATCGACAAGCAGAAAGGCGGCCTGGGCATGGACCCCGACTCGCAAGCGCTGGGGGCCTGGTGCGCCGAGCAGGCCCTGCAGCAGCCCTATGAGCTGATCGACGACCAGCCAGAGTGACCCCACGCAAGCCCACCGGGGCATCGCTCCGAGGGCAACTCGGGGGGAGAAGTTAAACGTGACAAAATTTTTTTTTAGGCTTTTTTTGTGGAACGGCAAATATTGCCTACCTTTGCGGCGATATCTGCTTTGGCACAGTTGCCAAACGCGCTTGGAGCTTGAAGGACAGACGGATGACACCCCCCCCCCGCACGCCAGCGGGCGGCAGTGTGTATTGTGCGTTTTGCCGGGTGCCAACGCCGCCCCCACAACGCAAAACCATCGACCTCAAGCCCCAACCAAACCTCGAAATAACAAAAAAACAAAACATAGCTATGAGACGAACATTTTTAATTCTAACCACGCTCCTGCTGGCCACAGCCGTCAGCTGGGGAGCAACGTACAGTTTAACCCCCAATCAAGCAAGTACGGGTTCATCTGCAACATCGTACATTACCACTTTGACTGGATTCACTTTCAATGGCATCAGTTGGAAGATGAACCAATGGAATCCTTCCAACCTCCAAATAAAAACCAACCAAAGTTCTGCAACAAGCGAATTCAGATTTTATAATACCAGTGCCTTCTCTGGAAAGATTACTAAAGTCGTTATCTCATTTAGTGCTTTGAATGTACTTGATGCCAGCAAATTAATGTTTCTTGGTGGGACATCTGAAGTTACTGCAACTACTGGAGGAACTGCTGGAACCTGGAACAGCTCTACGAAAACACTAACTTGGGAACCTAGTTCTAACGACAACTTTACATATTTTGCGTTTTATCAGAATGGAAAAGCCGCATCAGGCTCAAATTTCTTAGCATCCAGTGATGCTATTGTTGTCACTTACGATAATAGCGGCAGTACGACTGAGACGGTAGCGACGCCGACATTCTCACCAGCGGCGGGCACTTACACCTCGGCGCAGAATGTGAGCATTTCTTGTGCTACTTCGGCTGCGACCATTCACTACACAACTGATGGTTCAACACCAACAAGCTTGTCGACCACTTACAGCTCACCTATAGCAGTCAGCAGCACGACCACTATCAAAGCGATTGCCGTGAAAAATGGCATGAACAACAGCTCTGTGGCTGAAGCGACATATACTATTAAACAACCATCCACTAGCGGAGTCATGACATTTGTTCCGACTTCGTACAACGATGGCACTCTGACTGGTGAACCTGCTGGGACGACCATAACTACTGGATTTTACAACGATTACACATATAGTCATTTACAGCTCACAAGTGGCAAAACAATGACGCTGACTATCCGTGGAATGCCATCCAATTACCGCATTACTGGTGTCACGCTTGAAGCTCACAACAATGCAAGTTCTGGTTCTGGAACTGCTACTGTCACAATGAATGGTACCCCCATTGGGTCAGAAACGATTACAGGTCTTGGAAATAGTTATCAAGACGTACCTATCACCATCACTCAGTGTCCGTTCACAGGCGACCTGGTGATAACGATTACAGCAACAGCAAACTCTGTCTATTGTGATAAATTTCAAATTTATTACGAGCAAATTCCTCTCAAGGATTACAATGTAACGGTTATCCAGCCTATGGGCGGCACCATCAGTGCGACACCTAGCGGAGAGAATGTGGCCAACGCGGGCGAGACGGTGGCGCTGAGCGTGACGGAGACCGCGCCGGGCTATGAGTTCGGCAGCTGGGTGGTGACCGACGGCAGCAATAACGCCGTGACGGTGACCAACAACGAGTTCACGATGCCGTCGAGCAACGTGACGGTGACCGCGACGTTCAACAAAATCGACTACAACATCTTCCGCACCATCAAGACCGATGGCACGGTTGGCAGCACAGGCGGCTGGTTGGGCAACTGGTCAAGCAACTGCACTCTGCCCGACGGAGCCAACGGCGACAGCTATGTGGTGACCTCGACAGTGGGCGAGACGGTGCAGTTCAAGGCCGGGACCAACAATGGCTTCCAGATTCTGGATGCCAACGTGACTGCTGTTGATGGCAATGGCCAGCCGGTGACTCTCACCAAGGTGAGCAGCGATGCCACGGGCACGGTGTTCTCGTTCACGATGCCGGCCACAACGGTGACCATCACAGCCAATTTCACCACCTACATCCCCACGTTGCGCCTGGCGGGCCGATTCAACGGCCGCAGTGCCGAGACATGGGTCACCGACAGCACCGGTCCTGAGATTCCGTACGACTCGCAGAACGAGGTTTACACCACCACAGCCTACTTCACTGGAGCCAGTTCGGACAGTGGCGAGAACGTCGACTTCTTCTATTTCCGCTCCGACGGCAGCGATTTGAAGGCCAATGCCGACGGCAACTGCTGGGTGGCAGAAAATGGTGGCGCCTACAACCTGGGCGGCGGCAGCAACTTCCGCATCCTTCCCGGTGTATACACCATCACCATCAACAAGGCCCGCACGTCGGTCACCTTCGCAAAACAGACCCCGTCCATCACGTTCAGCCCTGCTGGCGGAGAGGTGGAGCAAGGTCAGGTGGTGACGGCCACCAGTACGCTGAGCACGCTTGTTGCCAGTGTCAAGGCGCTCGACAGCGGCGCGGCTGGCGAAGTCGCCGTGGAGGTGAGCACCGATAACAGCACGTTTGCCAACTCTGTCACGCTGAACGCCGTTGGCAGCCAGACGGTTTATGGCAAGGCCTCGATCGGCAACTATGCCGAAACTGGCAATGCCAGCTACACGGTGGTGAAGGCGAACAACAGCAATAAATACCAACGCATCACGAGCACAAACGACCTGGCCGTTGGAAAGAAGTATCTGCTAGTTTGCGAGAGTGGGTCGTATGCCTACAAAGGCGGCAAAGCCGGTGAAAACATTACAATAAGCAGCGACCATATCACAGAACTGAGTTCAACGAATGGTCCCAACGTGAAGCCGTTGATGATAACATCTGAAACAATCGATGGCACAACTTATTATAGCTTTGCATATACTGACAACGGCACGACTTATTATTTGGCCAATACTACCAACGCAAATGATGGAATTGGCACAGAAACGAGTTTAACCGATGCTGGACGATGGAAAATAACGGCCATCGCTGCAGATGGTGTTGCAACTATTTCCAACCGCGCTACAGGAAGATTGCTTCGAGCATATTCTACAAATACTGAATTCCGCTCCTACAGTGGCGCCTCCAACCAAACAGTTCAGCTGTATAAGCAGATGAAGACTGGCGATTACGCCATTGAGTATCCGACGGTGACTGGCGGTATCGCGAGCGGCGTTACCGACGCTGATGCCGGCGACGTGGTGAACGTGACGGTGACTGCCGATGCCGACTACGTCTGCACGGGCGTGACGGTGTCGACCGACGACACGAACTACCAGACGCTGGAGGTGAGCGGCAGTGGCAACAGCTATTCGTTCACTGTGCCGAGCAACTTTGAGGGCACCACAATCACGGTGACTCCGACGTTTGTCTACCATCCCACTTATGCCATCACCTATGTTGCCGACCCGACGGCCGGCGGCACCGTGAGCGGTCCGGAGAGGGCCGGCGAGGGCGACCGCGTGGAGGTGGCTGTGACGGTTAACAACGACTACCAGCTCAGCTCGCTGCAATATAGCTGGAACGACGGCGCAAGCACGATGAACGTGAGCGGTGCCGGCACCAGCGAAAGCCCTTACTACTTCACGATGCCTCACTCGGCCACCACGGTGACGGCCACCTTCGCCAAGCAGCCTCACGGCATCAGCGTGACCAGCACCCACGGCGAGGTGAGCGGCCTGCCCGCCACCGCCACCAGTGGCACCAGCGTGACGTTCACCGTGACACCGAACGCCGGCTACGTGGTGAGCAGCGTGAGCGGCACTTTCAACAACGGCAACAGTTCGCTGAACATCACCGACAACGGCAATGGCACCTACACGTTCAGCATGCCGGCCTACGACGTGCACATCACTGTGACCTACTTTGCCAGCGAAGACTACGAACTGCTGACCGACCTGAACGATCTCGTTGCTGGTGACACCTACCTGCTGGTTGGTAATGACAACAATGTGATGGGTAAGATTGGGGCTGATTCTTATGCACATGTTGTAGAAGCAACTCCAGTTAATGGCATTATTACTTCTACAGAGGACATGGGAGTCATCACACTCGGTGGTTCTACAGGAGCATGGACATTGTTAACAGCTGAAGGTTATCTGAACAATAGTGGTAACGCCAAGAACTCTTTGTATGCTGGTTCGACAGCTGCAACAGCAACTATCAGTATTGATGAGAATAATGCTGCTACGATTATATTTACAGATCCAAGCAACTACAATTATTTGAAATACAATAAGGGTAGTAATCGATTTGCTGCATATCAGAGCTCTTTCACCGGTACAACTTACTACATCTTCAAGCTGGCTAACCAGAACAAGGTGAAGCGCCCGTCAGTGGCTGGCGCAGCCGGTGAGCATCTGGGCTTGTACAACTTCATCGGCGAGGACATGGTGACGCTCACCTGCGCCACCGACGACGCGACGATGGAATACAGCCTCGACGGCGGCACGACGTGGCAGACCTACAGCGAGCCGTTCGCCATCAACACCAACGCCGCCGGCAACACGGTGACGGTGCATGCCCGTGCCACCAAGAGCGGCATGGAGCCGAGCGACGAAGTGACGGCAACGTTCACCTGCATCAAGCCCCAGGCTCCCACCTTCGGCACCAACGAGGCCGGAGCATATGTGAACCCGACCTTCGTCTATCCGAAGAGCGCGTTGAACGACCGCCGTGCCTACGGCGAGGAGAGCGTGACGTTCTACTACGACCTGCTCGACGAGACCCCGACGCTGACCGACGACAACAAGGTGACCACCAAGAACAGCAACGGTTACTACATCTACCTCGACGACGACGCGCTGCTGAAGGTGGTGACGGTGATCAACGGCATCGCCAGCGACCCGGCGGGCGGCGAGTACACCTTCAGCGTGGCCGCTCCGACGTTCTCGCTTACTGGCGGCAACTACGACGGCGACCAGCAGACCCGCCTGAGCACCGAGACCAAGACCCAGCAGAACAACGTGAGCTGGAACACGGTGATCTACTACACCAAGGGCAACACCACGTTTGCCTTCGACGAGACCACCGGCGAGGTGACCAGCGAGGGCTGGGAGGCTTACGACCCGACCAGCAACCCGTATATCGACATCTTCGCCATCGACGGCACAACGACCATCAAGGCCGTGACGCTGAGTAACTACATCAATGGCAAGGCGAAGTATGTGGCCAGCGAAGAGAGCAGCCAGACCTACGTGCTGACAGCCGCCAACCTGGCCATCACCATCAGCCCCGCCGCTGGCACGTATGTGAACGCACAGACGGTGACCCTGGGCGTGAAGAACAACCTGGGTGATTACTTGATTTACTACACCACCGACGGCAGCGACCCCAGCGCCAATGGCACTGAATACACCACTCCCATTACAGTGGACCACGACATGACCATCAAGGTGTATGCCATGGACAGTCGCGACGGCGATGGCGGAACCGCTACTGCCGAGGCAGCATACAAGATTGGCATCCAGCCGGTGGTGTTCTCGCCCTTCCCCGGCACCATCTACAAGGGTGATGATGACGACATCGCGGTGCAGATGTTCTCGGTGACTCCCAACGCCAAGATTTACTACACCGTGGCTGAGGGTGAAGGCAACTGGCCTGCCGACCCGACCACCTCATCGACGCTCTACAGCGAGGAAATCCCGCTGGAGACCGGCAAGACGTACAACTTCAAGGCGATAGCTGTGGTGGGCAATAAGGTGAGCACCATCAGCGAAGGCACCTTTACCATCCAGGCCAAGGGCGATGGCTGGTTAAACGTGGCTGAGATGAACGAAGATGACAACTACTCCACTGCCGACCAGCTCGACAACCCCGTTCAGGTCGTGTACATGAGCACGTGGCGCAACAACGGCACCAAACCGGAGTTCTGCTTCGTGCGCGACAACAGTGGTTATGGGCTGGTGTACTTCGGAGGTTCAGGGGTCAGCGCCTACAACGATTACACCAAGTTCCAAATGGGCGACTGGCTCGCTGGCGGCACGGTGAAAGGCAAACTGAACGTTTGGGACTCCAGCTTCATCAACGAGCTGGGTACCAGCGGCGGTTCTATCACTGGCTGGCCTTCCGCCTCGATTGGCAACACCGCCATCCTGCCCGAGGAGACCACCAACCTCGCCATCACGCAAGGCTGGACCTATAATGGAGCTTATTCTGGCAGCGACTATGCGCAGTACATTGATGCGGAAAAGAACCTTTTCGGTCACTACGTGCACATGCGCAAGAACACCATCACCAATGTGACCGGTGCTGGTGGTGGCAACGAAAAGCATATCGGTATCATCACCGACCAGAGCGGCGTGCCTCTGAACTACTATGATGGTTTCTACCTGTTCTCGGGCTATGGCAATAATGCAAAGGATTACGACCAGACATTCTTCAACAGTATCCAGAGCAATGGTGGAACATTCGACATCTACGCCATCGTGTACTTCTATGGTCCGAACGCCCACAACTCCTCTTACAGCAACGCCCCGTATGAAATCTTCCCGATTGACTTCGAGTGGATCTACAAGCCTAAGTTCAACAAAGAGACGGGCACCTACCACGAGCCTCAGACGGTGACGCTGACCTGCGACACCGAGGGCGCTCAGATTTGGTACAAGACCAGCGAGATGGAAGCCTACGAGCTCTACACCGGCCCGTTCACCGTGGATGCGACCACCACCATCGAGAGCTACTCGACGCGTCCCACCAAGTACAACGACCAGATGGAGAGTGTGGTGAATAGCATCACCATCACCATCGGCACCGTCGAGGCACCGGTGATTACGCCTGAGAGCGAGGTGAAGACCGTGGGCGAGAGCGTGACGGCCAGCATCAGCTGCCCGACCGAAGGCGCAGTGATTTATTACACCACCGACGGCAGCGACCCCAAGACCAGCGAGACGCGCATGGAGTACACCGCCGAGAGCGAGATGACCTTCACCACCACGACCACGGTGCGCGCCATCGCCATGCTCGACGACTACTACAGCGTGGAGGCCGAATCGAAGACCTACACCTTCGTCAAAAGCAACGGCATCGTCTACGACCTGGTGACCAGCGAAAGCGACTTGAACGAGAACAGTGTGTACGTGATTGTGAACAAGGCCAACCACATGGCCATGGGCAACCAGCAGAAGCCCAACAACCGCGACGCCAGCGGCGTGAAGTTTGTCGACGAGGCCACCAAGACGCAGGTCTACGGCAACGACGACGTGGCCGTGTTCACGCTCAAGAAGAGCGGCAACAACTGGCTGCTGCAAACCAACAACGGCGCCAACGTGGCCTCGAACGGCTACCTGACCGTGGGCAACGGCAACCTGCTGCTCACCACCACCACGGCCGACGAAAACTGCGAAGCCACCATCACCATCGATGGCACAAACAGCGACATCGACAAGGCCAGCGAGGCTCACATCTCGTTTATCTACAACAGCGAAACCACGCGCTACCTGCGCTTCTGGCTCCGCGACCTGCTGTTCAACGCCTACACATCCGAGACCAACCAACCCGTGTTCCTGTACAAGAAGGCGGCGACGCCGTTGGCTGTGATTGAGAAGGACGGCGAAGTGGACAAGGACTACACCGTAGCCGACCAGCTGGTGGGCGTGTGGGCCGAAGGCAACAAGCTGTGGTGCAAGGACCAGGGCAATGTGTCGATTGCTAAGACGGAAATGCTCGACGGACAGGTGGACTACATGGCGCAGATGACCGGCCGCACCTCCGATTGGGACCAGAGCAACTGGGTGGTGCTGCAGTTCAACGAGGGCGCAGGCGCCAAGTCGGCCATCGAGCTGGCCAGCGACGGCGTGAACAAACTCATCAAGCCCGCCACGGTGACCGGCACGCTGACCGACAAGCTGAACTACACCATCACGGTGAAGAGCGGCGCACTCCAGACCGAGGACGAAACGGTGACCTACGAGCCGAACACCATGTGCACGGTGAACTTCCTGGAGAAGAACCTGAACGTGGACGGCGGCGAGGGACCGCTCAGCGCCGACAACGGCAACCACTACTACTTCCTGAACCCGAAGGTGCAGGAGTATGTGAGCATCACCTACGCCGTGTGGGTGGGTGGCAACACCTTCGTGGTGCCCAAGAAGAGCGAACCGGGCGAGGGTGTCGTGAACATGGACGACTTCGACGGCGCCTTCACGGTGAACTGGAACGGCAACGACGCTGTGGCCAACGAACTGGTGCTGAACAACGTGTACGAGTTCCACGGCATCGTGTGGCGCAAGGCCAACTCGACCTACGGCCCGAGCTACAAGGCTCCTGCCACCACGACTCCGAAGCCCGGCGTGGAAGCTTCGAGCAACCTGGAGGTGTATCCCGTCGACCTGACGGCCTCGAACATCAACGACCACATCATCACCGATGTGGCCGACGTGACGGCCAGCCGCGAGGTGGAGAGCGTGGAATACTACAACGCCGCCGGCCTGCGCAGCAGCAAGCCGATGGACGGCGTGAACATTGTGGTGACCCGCTACACCGACGGCTCGATATCGACCGCAAAAATGGTGAAGTGACCTCTATTGAGACTACAATGACCAAGAGCCGCGATGTTGCCGCATCGCGGCTCTTTTTCTGTGATGCGGCGGTTTCTCTGACTCGGGTCTGAGCCGCCATATATGACGGCTCTACTATTGATTTCGGCGGTTATTCGGTTTGTAGGCCGTTATAACGGCACCTATTATTATTTGTTAATTATTAGCCGGTTATGGGGCGAAGGTTGTGGGAGTGAAAAAAAAGTGGTAATTTTGTCCGATTTTTTTCTAAGGATTTATAAGAAATATATGTTTACACCTACAAAGAAAACCATCGCCTTGGGTGACGGACGTGAGATCACCCTGGAAACTGGAAAGCTTGCCAAGCAAGCCGATGGAGCTGTTGAATTGCGACTGGGCAACACGATGCTGCTGGCCACAGTCACCTCGGCCAAGGAGGCCGACGAGGGGGTCGACTTTATGCCCCTCACCGTTGAATACAAGGAGAAATTCTCGGCGTTTGGCCGCTTCCCTGGCGGCTTCACCAAGCGCGAGGGCCGCGCGAGCGACTACGAGGTGCTGACGGCCCGCCTGGTGGACCGCGTGCTGCGCCCGCTGTTCCCGTCGAACTACCACGCCAACACGATTGTGCACATCATCATGTTCTCGAGCGACGGTGTCGACGCTCCCGACGCGCTGGCCGGACTGGCCGCGTCGACGGCCATCGCCGTGAGCGACGTGCCCTTCGAGGAGCCCATCGCCGAAGTGCGCGTGGCGCGCGTCGACGGACAGTTCATCATCGACCCCACTTTCGACCAGATCAAGCAAGCTGACATGGAACTGATGGTAGGTGCGACATATGATAATATCATGATGGTCGAGGGCGAGATGGACGAGGTGAGCGAGGACGAGCTGATTGCCGCCCTGAAGGCCGCCCACGAGGCCATCAAGCCGATGTGCCTGATTCAGAAGGAACTGGCCAAGGAGCTGGGTGTGGTCAAGCGTGAATACTGCCACGAGGTGGACGACGAGGAAATCAAGGAGCGCCTGCGCAAGGAGTGCTACCCGAAGTGCTACGCCGTGGCCCAGGCCGGCAGCGCCGACAAGCAGTGGCGCAACGAGCAGTTCGACAAGGCCAAGGAGGAGTTCATCGAGACCATCCCCGAGGAGGAGCGTGAGGAGAAGATGCCGATGATTGAGCGCTACTTCCACGACGTGCAGCGCGACGCCGTGCGCCGCTGCATCCTCGACGAGCACATCCGCCTCGACGGCCGCAAGACCGACGAGATCCGCCCCATCTCGTGCGAGCCCGACTATCTGCCCTACCCCCACGGCTCGGCACTGTTCACCCGTGGCGAGACGCAGGCCCTGGCCACCGTCACGCTGGGCACCAAGCTCGACGAGAAGCTCATCGACGACGTGCTCCGCCACGAGAACGAGCGCTTCCTGCTGCACTACAACTTCCCGGCCTTCTCGACCGGCGAGGCGCGCGCCCCGCGTGGCGTGAGCCGCCGCGAGATTGGCCACGGCAACCTGGCCCACCGCGCCCTGAAGCGCATGCTGCCTGAGGACAACCCCTACTGCATCCGCGTCGTGAGCGAGATTCTGGAGTCGAACGGCT
>CAMVDK010000048.1 GCA_947166165.1 uncultured Porphyromonadaceae bacterium | reverse complement strand
CGCCCTGCTGGGCACCCCGCAGGTGGCGTGCTACCGCATGGGCGGCAGCAAGTGCTCTACCGCTTCTACCGCCGCCTGCTCAAGGGCGACTACGTGACCCTGCCCAACCTCATCGCCGGCGCGCCGGTGATTCCCGAACTGCTCATGCACCTGTGCACGCCGCAGGCCGTCGACCAGCACCTCACCGCATTGCTCGCCGATGGCGACAGCCGCCAAGCACAGCTCGACGGCTACCGGCAAATTGCCGCCCTGCTGGGCGAGGACGACTGCGCCAGCGCAGCAGCAGAACTGATTGTGAAACAAGCCCAAGCCGCTCGCCCGAGATGAAAATTGTACGCACACGACACATTCCCTTCGGACATTTCTCGGCCATCAACCTGCTGGGTGTGTTGTTTGTACACCCAGGGGTGTATCTGTCGCAGGAGCTCATCAACCACGAGCGCATCCACACCCGACAGATGCTCGAGCTGGCCGTGCTGCCGTTCTACGTGCTTTACGTGGTGGAGTGGCTCGTGCGGCTGCCCATGCGGGGCAACGCCTACCGCAACATCAGCTTCGAGCGCGAGGCCTACAGCCACCAGCACCAGCCCGACTACCTCAAGCACCGGCGGCACTACGCCTGGCGGCACTACCTGAAGAATCGTTAATGCAAAATCTTTTCATATATTTATAAAATATGGACTACAATCTGAAAGCCAATAAAGAGGAATTCATCCAGCTGCTGCGCTCCACCGGGCGCGAGGGCGTGGACGACCTGATCGACTACCTGGACGACGGTCGCAACCACTTTTTCACCGCCCCGGCCAGCGTCAACCACCACCTGAACAGCGACGGCGGGCTGCTTCAGCACTCGCTCAACGTGTGCCACGCGGCACTCAAGCTGCGCGAGATGGTCATCGCCGAGCGTCCCGACCTGGAGCACCGCCTGAGCCGCGCCAGCGTGATCATCGCCTCGCTGCTCCACGACATCTGCAAGGCCGACATCTACGTGCCCACACGGCGCAAGAAGAAGGACGCCAACGGCCTGCTGGTGGACGTGGACACCTACAACGTGGACTACTCCAACTTCCCCATGGGCCACGGCGAGAAGTCGGCCATCATGGCCTTGTGGGGCGGCCTCGACATCACCCAGGAGGAGCTGCTGGCCATACGCTGGCACATGACCGCCTGGGACCTCCCCTTCCAGAGCGTGGAGGCCGGCAAGAGCCTGAACACCGCCCGCGACCAGCATCCACTGTGCTCGCTCGTGCAGCTGGCCGACGGCATAGCCGCCAATCTGATGGAATTCACCGACGAATAACCACCCGCCCCTCTTTCCCCCCCCACATCAACCGATGAAACAGATCACATCATCGCTCATCTGCCTGCTCGTGGCGCTCACAGCCTGGGGCATGACCGAGCAGGAGGCGGTCGACCTCTTCGTGAGCAACAAAGCCCTGAGCCACGCCGCCGCCGGCGTGGCCGTCATGCGCCTCGACTCCGGCAAGGTGGTGGCCAGCCACCTGCTCGACCAGGCCATCGTCACCGCGTCGACAATGAAGACCGTCACCTCGACCGTCGCCCTCGAGACCCTGGGCGGCGAATTCCGGTTCGAGACCCGCGTGCTGCTGCGCGGCACCCAGCACGGCGACACGCTTCGCGGCGACCTAGTGGTGGTGGGCAGCGGCGACCCCACGCTCGGCTCGCGCCACTTCAAGGGCCAGCCCAGCATCGTCACCGAGGTGGTGCAGGCCGTCAAGCAGCAGGGCATCGCCACCATCGAAGGACGCGTGCTCATCGACGAGCAGCTCTATCCCTACCCGCCCTACAGCATCCACTGGGACGTGGGCGACCTGGCGTGGGACTATGGCGCCGCCGTGCACTCGCTCAACTATGCCGACAACGAGGCCCACGTTTCGTTCAAAGTAGACAAATGGGGGCGGTTCTCCACCTTCACCACCCGCCCGCACTTGAGCAACGTGCAGGTGATCAACAAAATGCAGTTCAACTCCAGCCGCGAGAACGTCGACTTTGCCCTCGAGTATGCCACACCGGCGCTGGTGCTCATGGGCCAGGTGTGCCCCGGCACCTACAACCTCACCTTCGCCAATCCCAGTCCCGGCCAGCTGCTGGCCGACAGCCTGACCGACGCCCTGCGCCGCCAGGGAGTGGGTGTGCTCGGCCATAGCGACTTGAGCCGCGACGGTCACCCGGCCGAACGCCTGCTGCTCACCCACCGCTCGCCGGCCCTCACCGACATCATCGCCTCGCTGCTCGACCGCAGCGACAACATGTTCACCCACGCGCTGCTCCGCGCCGTGGCCGTGCGCGACAACAGTTGGCGCGGCGGCAACCTCGACCGCACCGGCGTGGAGTGCGTCAAGCGTCTGCTCAAGGCGCGAGGCATCGACAGCGAGGCCCTCTTCATGCGCGACGGCAGCGGGCTCGCCCGCGCCGGAAAGGCCTCTCCACATCTGTTTGTGCAGATGCTCGCCTACATGGCCCAGCGGCGCTATGCCGACAAGCGGCTGTGCGACCTCATGCCCAAAGCCGGCAAGCGCATCGGCACCCTGCTCCCGGCCACGCGGCTGAGCAACGACATCGTGCTCAAGTCGGGCAGCATGACCGACGTGCAGTGCTTCGTGGGATACTATCCCGCCGCCGACCCGCAGTATGCCTTTGCAGTGCTCGTGAACAACTACAACTGCCCCCGCGCCGAGCTCAAAAACCTCATCGACCGCATGCTCATCAACATTTTTGGCGCAAAAAAGTGATTGTTTCAAAAAAAATAGCTAAACTTGCAGTCTCGTTTTAGTTCAACCTAAATAGCATTGGATATGGACAACGCACTAACGAAGCTTTTGTCGCACGTCTATGAGCTTGAGGGCCTGCTGCTTGTGGCCGACCGCCATGGCAGCGACACACCCGCGGTGGTCTACGACCGCATCCGCGAGCAAGCCACCCTGATCGGCCAGATGGCTCAGCTCATCACCCCGCCCGCCAAGCCCGAGCCCGAACCCGTCCAGCAACCCGAGCCTGAACCCGTCCAGCAGCCTGAGCCTGAACCCGTCCAGCAACCCGAGCTCGAGCCTGAACCCATCGACGAGCCTGTCGCGCCACCCGAGCCCGTCCAGCAGCCCGAGCCGGAGCCGGTGCCCGAACCCCTCGACGAACCCGAGCTTGACACACCCGAACCCGACGACGACGATGTGCCGCGACCGCCGTTCTCGTTTTCGGAGCCCACGCTGCGTGTCGACCAGAAATTGCAACGCACCATCTCCAAAGACCTGCGCAAAGCCTTCTCGATCAACGACCGGTTCCGCTTCCGCCGCGAACTCTTCGAGGGCAGCGAGGCCGAATTTGTCGACGCCATCAACATGATTGAGGCCATGCACAGCTACGAAGAGGCCCAGGACTACTTCCTCGGCGACCTCGGCTGGGACATCAACGTGCCCGAGGTGGAGGAGTTCCTCGGCATTGTCCGCAACCACTTCGCATAGCCCGTCACCAGCCATCACCCCCCTGCAATGTCTGGCAAGCTCTACATAGTGCCCACCCCGGTCGGCAACCTCGACGACATGACGCCCCGCGCCGTGCAGGTGCTGCGCGACGTGTCGCTCATCCTGGCCGAGGACACACGCACCAGCGCAGTGCTCATGCGCCACTTCGGCATCAGCACGCCCATGCGCGCCCACCACAAGTTCAACGAGCACGAGTCGCTGCAGGCCGTCGTCGACCTGCTCCAGGCCGGGCAGCAGCTCGCGCTGGTGAGCGATGCCGGCACGCCGGGCATCAGCGACCCGGGATTCCTGCTCGCACGCCAGTGCCGGCGGCTCGGCATCGAGGTGGAGACCCTGCCCGGCGCCACCGCCTTCGTGCCGGCGCTCGTCAACAGCGGACTGCCCTGCGACCGATTCACCTTCGAAGGCTTCCTGCCGCAGAAAAAAGGGCGAGCCTCGCGCATCGAAGAGCTGAAGACCCAGCAACTGACCATGATTTTCTACGAGTCGCCGCTGCGGCTGGTCAAGACGCTTCAGCAATTCTCCGAAGCCTTCGGACCCGACCGCGAGGCATCGGTGTCGCGCGAAATATCCAAACTCCACAACTCCACCGTCAATGGAACGCTGGCGCAACTCATCGACCACTTCACCGCCACCGCGCCACGAGGCGAAATCGTCGTCGTGGTCGCAGGATGCCAACCCGCACAGGCCAAGAAAGTCGACAAGTACGCCCAGTTCAAACATACTCACCACATCAACATTCAGCAAGATGAAAAAGATTAAGTACCTCATCTTCGGCATCATCGCCATGGCTTTGATGCCCGGGTGCAACGGCAAAGTTGACTCCAACGAGGACAACAAGAACGACTCCATCAACACCCAACTCGAAGACTCGCTCGCTACGGCCTCGGCCGAAAAAGACAGCCTGCTCGCGCTCATGGACGAAATCAACGAGGGCATGCTGCAAATCAAGCAGATGCAGGACATCGTCAGCGTGCAAGACCTGAGCCGCGAAGCGCCCGACCGCAAGCAGCAGCTGCGCACCGACATGGCCGCCATCCAGCAGGCCATCGCCGAGCGCCAGCAGAAACTCGCCGAGCTTGAGCGCAGGCTCAGCCAGTCGAACAACTACAACGACAAGATGAAGCGCACCATCGAAGGGCTCAAGGCCCAGCTCGAGTCGCAGCAGGCCATCATCGACGACCTCAACAAGCAGCTCGCCGCAGCGCACATCGAAATCCAGAACCTCAACAGCCGCGTCGACTCGCTCGGAACCGCCGTCAACACCGAGCGCGAGCAGAAAAAGGCCGTGCAGGAGGAGAACGCACGCCTCACCGACGACGTGAACACCCTCAACAACTGCTACTACGCCATCGGCTCGAACAAGGAACTCAAAGCACACAAAATCATTGAGAAAAAGTTCCTCGGCAAAACCCGCATCATGGAGGGCGATTACGAAAAGAGCTACTTCACCAAAGCCGACAAGCGCACCCTGACCGAAATCGACCTGCACAGCAACAAGGTCAAGCTCTGGTCGCGCCACCCCGAAGGCTCCTACAGCATCGCCGACACCGGCAGCGGCAAGAAGCTCATCATCACCAATCCAACCCGCTTCTGGGAGCAGAGCAACTACCTCGTGGTTCAAATCAATTGACCCGCGCCGCAACGGCGTTCCCGCTCCGGTGCCCACCGAGCGTGCTGACTCAACAATTCATCTCCACCATTCATAACCAAACGACTATCGTCATGACCCGATTCACCACCATCCTCAGCCTCGCGCTGGCCGTGCTGGCAGCCGTGCTGCCCGGCTCCGCCCGCGCCACCGATGTCGAACAGGCCCAGGCCCTCGCGCAGCGCCTCTCGCCACGACTCGCCCAGCACATCGTCTTCGTACAGACCCCGCCCGACAACGCCGACTACTTCGTCATCGAGCCTGACGCGGGCCGCGTGCGCATCAGTGGCAACAACGCCGGAGCCATGGCCACCGGCCTGAACCACTACTTGAAGAACTACTGCCGCACCACCGTGTCGTGGTTTGCCGAGGTGCCCGTCGAGCTGCCCGATGTGCTGCCCGGCGTGGCCGCCCGCGAGGTGGTGCACGCCCGCGTGCCGCAGCGATTCTTCCTCAACTATTGCACCTACGGCTACACCATGGTCTTCTGGCAATGGAAGCACTGGGAGCGCTTCATCGACTGGATGGCGCTCAACGGCGTCAACCTGCCGCTGGCCATCACCGGACAGGAGAGCGTATGGTATGAGGTGTGGAAAAAGTTGGGCATGAAAGACGACGAAATCCGCGCCTACTTCACCGGCCCCAGTTATCTGCCCTGGCACCGCATGGCCAACATCGACGCCTGGTGCGGCCCGCTGCCCAAGCACTGGCTCGACACACAGACGGCCCTGCAAAAGCAGATTGTGGCCCGCGAGCGCGCACTCAACATGCGCCCCGTGCTGCCCGCCTTCGCCGGACACGTGCCCATCCGCATCGCGCAACTCTACCCCAAGGCCGACATCAAGCCGCTCGAGGTGTGGGACGAGTTCGAGAAGCCCTACAACACCTACTTCCTCGACTCCGAAGACCCGCTCTACTCCAAAATCCAGAAACTTTTCATCAAGGAGCAGACACGCCTGTTCGGCACCGACCACATCTACGGCATCGACCCCTTCAACGAGATGTCGCCGCCGAACTGGGAACCTGAATACCTGGGCCGCGTGTCTAAGCACATCTACCAGTCGCTGGCCGCCGCCGACCCCAAGGCCGAGTGGCTCCAGATGGCGTGGTTCCTCTACTACCAGCGCAAGGACTGGACTCCTGAGCGCACACGGGCCATGATGCAGGGCGTGCCAGCCGGCAAGATGCCCATGCTCGACTACTTCTGCGAGCGCCTCGAGGTGTGGCGCATGCACAATGGGTTCTACGGGCAACCCTTCATATGGTGCTACCTGGGCAACTTCGGCGGCTCGTCGGCCATGCAGGGCAATGTGCTCGAGGCCGGGCAGAAGCTCGAAAAGGCCTTCCAGGAAGCCGGGGCCGACCTCATCGGCGTGGGTTCCACACTAGAGGGCCTCGACGTGCAGCAGTTCCCCTATGAGTACATCCTCGAGCGGGCGTGGGACATCCAGCTGCCCGACAGCGTGCGCATCGCGCGCCTGGCCGAGCGCCACGCCGGCGGCGAGTCGCTGCCCGCGCGTGTGGCGTGGTGGTCGCTCGCGCAGAACGTGTTTGTGCACCCGGCCTACACCCGCGGGCCGCAGTTCAACTTCTCGCCCCGGCTGCGCGAGGGCGCCAAGTGGACCCGCGACGAGATTTACTACCACGCCGACCGCATGGTGCACGCCTGGCTCACCCTGCTGCAGCAGCCCACCGTGAGCCGCGACGCCATGACGCTCGACCTCATCGCCGCCGGCCGCGAGGTGCTCGGACTGGCCTTCAACCGCGCCAAGCAGCAGTTCGACGATGCCTACACCCGCCGCGACCTGCCCGCACTGCGCCAGAGGGGACAGCTCATGCTCGACATCATCACCGACGCCGACCGGCTCACCGCCCATCACCCCTACTGCACCGTGCAGAAGTGGATTGACATGGCCCGCGACTACGGCAACACCCCGGAGCTCAAGGACTACTACGAAATGAACGCCCGCCGGCTCATCACCACCTGGGGCGGCGACCTCGACGACTACGCCAACCGCACCTGGGCCGGACTCACCGGCCAATACTACCACCACCGCTGGCAGATGTTTGTCGACGATGTCATCGCCGCCGTGCAGCAAGGCAAGGAATTCGACCAGGAGGCCTTCGACAAGCGCGTCTACGCCTACGAACTCGCCTGGGCCGACGACCACACCCCCATCGCCCTGCCCGCCACCGGCGACGTGCTCACCTATTCACGGAGCCTCGCCGACAAATACGCCCACCTGCTGCCCTGACCGCGTGCAGCGCGGCGGCAGGGGCGGGAGTGATGTTCCCGGTCCTGCCGCCGCGCCGCCTCAAGGCTGGCCGAAGGCCTCAGCTCAAAAGCCCACTTTGCTGTTTGCGGTGAGCACCACCTCCTCGCGGCAGTAGCGGTCGATGAGCGTGGAGTCGATGGCCTTGTCGCCATAGAGCACGCTTGCCACATTAATCTTGCGTACCACATTCTCAATCTGGCCGCCGCTCAGGTCAAAAGCCTTCGACAGCCGCTTGGCTTCGTGGGTGTCCAGCTCGGGCAGCATCGCCCGCCAAATCTGCTCCCGCTGCACCGCCGTGGGGCGTTCAAAGCGCACCTTGTAGAGGAACCGGCGGTCAAAAGCCGGGTCCAAGTTGTCCTCAAGGTTGGTGGTCGCCACCATAATGCCCTCAAAGTTCTCCATCTCTTGCAAGATGATGTTCTGTATGGCGTTCTCCATCTTGTCGACCGAACGCTCGGCGTTCTTCATGCGCGTGCCGATCACCGCGTCGGCCTCGTTGAAGAGCAGTATCGGCGTGCGCTTCGATGCTTTCAGCACCGAGCGATAGTGCGAGAAAATCGACCTCACGTTTTGCTCGCTCTCGCCCACCCACTTGCTCTTCACCTCCGAGATGTTGACCTGCACCAGGTCGCGTTCCGTCTGGCGAGCCAGCTGGCGCACACACTCGGTCTTGCCCGTGCCCGGTGCTCCGTAGAACAGGCAGGCAAAGCCCTCGCGCAGACCCTTGGCCTTCAGCCGGCCGCAAATGCTCTTGTAGTTCGCCTCGCTCACCAAGTCGGCCAGTGTCGACAGATTTTGTTGCACTCCGTCGGAGAAAAACAGCTCTTTGGCAGCAATCCCGTCGCATGGCACCACCGACGTGCTCACGTTCTCATCTCTCAACTTGATGTCAAATCCCTTGAGCAGCGTGGTGCGCGTATGGTTGGTCAACTGAAAGCAGTTGTGGCTCACCATTCCGTCTTCGCACGTCAGCTCCATCAGCCCGCTCGTCATCAGCACCGAGCGGCCTGAAATCAGCATCCGCTCATAAAAGTGCTTTTTAATGTCGCTGTCAATCAGGAACGTCAGGTGGTTGACAGGCACCACCACATTGCCGTCAAGCACTAGGTGGCGGCACATCTGCAACAGGAGCATCCTGTTGATAGGGCCCAGATGCAGTTCTTCCAACCTCTTGACGAACGCCATCTCGCTGTTGGCGTTGAGCAGTTGTTGTATCAGGAGCAGGGCGTTCTCGGTGCTCATGTTGTCCTCGTAGCACTTATGCGTGATCGAAAACATGTAGGAGAAAAACTCCATCTCGTCTTCGCACTCGAACGACTGCCTCTCAAAGGGCCGGTTTTCCGACAGTGCGTCGAGCAGCCCCTCGGGCACAACAAAGTACTCAATCTTGATGCTGTCGTCCGTGTCGTAGCATTGCACCAAAAGTCCTTTCTTCACCAGCGACAGCAGCGTGGTGCGGTAGGCATACAGTTCCAGAGCTGGCACACTGAACCTGCTGGCCAATCTCGTCAGCGTGGCTTGTTCCTTGTCGCTACGGCTCAATTCCAGCATCAAGGCAAGCATCATGGCCTCGTCGGTCGTCAGGTTCATCCTTCTCGCCATGCAATCCGCATAGTCGTGCGAACGTTTCATAAACCCCACCCATCTGTCATCGTCGCCAATATAATAAGACCCCGCAATTTTGTTGATGGCAAGCACCAATTCAATCAAGGTCATGCTCTCCACATCAACCTTCACTTCCTCCTTCTCATCATCCTCCGGCTCAACGCCCGGCTCGTCAATGTCCACCTGGTTGTGTATGGCAGAGTTCTTGGCTTTCAGCAGTTTGGCGAATTTTTTCTTTTTACCCTTTTTCATAGTAAACTAGATTTTAGGTTAATAAATCATGGCATTACGGCAGCCCGTTCACCATCTCTCTCGCATTTGGCGGCGCAAAGGTACGTCAACTCTTCTCACCCGGCCAAATATCATGTGGCAATAAATGTGCCTGACCGCAGCTTTGCGCAATTTTTAACAAAAAATTAACCATTCGCCACACCACGCCGCCACCACACCATCGTTCAAGGCACGCTAAATGCCTTTATTTTGGGGGAGTAAAAGCTGGTTATGATTGAGATTGTGATTGGTGCTCGAGCCAGACTTCCTCGGCGAGATATTTATCGCTGCGACAATGCAGGTCGGCTACACCTTCCTCAATGAGATTGGCGGTCTCGGAATTGTAGTAAATGTCGGTGGCCTCGTTCAACGTGACATCATACATCTCGCTGATGCACTCAATGATGCGCGCAACCTTGGCTGCATGCAATATCAACTTGCCTTCGTCACTCATAGTTGCTCACTTTTGATATATATAAGACATTCTTTCAGCATCCGCTCCGATCTGACGCAATACTGGATATTGGGCTTTTCAAATTTCAACAAACCTAAAGCTTGCTCTTGCGTCAACTCACCGGCATAGTAGCGGTCAAGAGTCAAGATTACACGGTCATTGGCTATGCCACCTATCACCAAGTCATAGTCGGTGTCATCGTTTCCTGAACGACACTTTGAAACAAAATCAAGCCAGGCTTCATCATAGCTTTCAAAACTAAGAACCTTCCACCCTTCCATTCTACAAGTGAAATCATATGTGTTCAGCCAAGCTGTTCTGCCACGACGTAAAAACCGCTCGGCGTAACGCCTTGCCTGATCATAGATGGTCGTGAGATAGAAACCCTTGCCGAAGTCAAGGTACAACCTTGAATGAGTGATGTCGGGCTCTGCCACTATCACGCTTGAGGAGTGGTAAAGAATCATGCTGGCAACACTCCTTTCTCACGCATATAGTCGGTCAAGTCTTCCAGCAAATAGCGTGAACCGAATGTGTGGAGGACATCGTAAGACGGCACAATATAGTCATACAGAATCCCGGACGACTTCAAGCGCCTGTACACATCTTGTTGTGACAAATTCAAGCGGTGAGCCAACTGGCTGATACAGTAAGTGACAAAGTTTAATATTTCGGAATTGATGGCCATTGCTTATGTATTTCATTATTCAACCAATGCAAAGGTAATTGTTTTTTCCCATATTAAAGCAATTCTCGTGCCATTATTTTGCCAAGTGCGTGAAAAGTAGTACCTTTACACACCATCGTTCAAAGCACGCTGGCCCGCCTAAAGCCATAGTCCATGCCTCTAAAAAATGGGCGATTGCATTGTGGATTGTACATTTTTCAGTAACTTTGCAGGTTAAAGCATCTTGCCTAAAGCCTATGACAACAAAAGTGACGAAAATCGTGGTCGCTTGCGACTCCTTCAAGGGCTGCCTGCGGGCCGCCGAGGTCACGGCCGCCGTGGCCGAGGCCGCCGCCCGAGCCTTCGGCCCTGATTGCCGGGTGCTGGCCATGCCCGTGGCCGACGGCGGCGAGGGCACCACCGAGGCCCTGGCCGCCAGCCTGCCTGGCGCGGTCTGGCACACGTGCCTGGTCGACGCTCCGCTGCCCGAACTGCCGCAGGTCGAGGCGCGCTATGCCATCGCCCCTGATGGCTCCACCGCCTTCCTGGAACTGGCCCAGGCCAGCGGACTGCCGCTGGTGCCAGATGGACGGCGCGACATCATGCGCGCCAGCACGCTGGGCACCGGGCAGATGATTCTGCACGCCGTGGAGAAGAGGTGCCGCCACATTGTGCTGGGGCTTGGCGGCAGCGCCACCTGCGACGGCGGAATGGGCGTGCTCGCGGCCCTGGGCGTGGAATTTGTCGACTCGCTCGGCCATGAGCTCCCGCCCTGCGCCGCCAGTCTGGGCCGCGTGGCCGAGATTGACTGCCGTGGGCTGCGCGACGACGTGGCGCGCACACGCTTCACCCTGCTCACCGACGTGGCCAACCCGCTGTGCGGCGAGCAGGGTGCCGCGCGGGTGTTCGCTCCGCAGAAGGGGGCATCGCCCGCCGAGGTCGAGCTGATTGAGCGCGGCATGGCGCATTACGCCCGCCTGCTGGGCCACACGGTACTGCTGCCTGGTGCCGGAGCGGCCGGCGGCGTGGCGGCAGCGCTCACCGCAATGCTGCCGCGGTGCCAGGCCACACCCGGCGCGGCCTTCATCATCGGACGCATCGGTCTGGCCCATGCGCTGGCCGGTGCCCACCTGGTGGTGACCGGCGAAGGGCGCATCGACCGCCAGACGGCCTTCGGCAAGGCCCCGAAGGCGGTGGCCGACGCGGCCCGCGCGGCAGGCGTGCCGGTGCTGGCCATATGCGGCAGCGCCGAGCCGGACGTCGACCCTGGCGCGCTCGGCTTTGCACACATCGTGCCGGTCACGCCGCCCGGCATGCCTCTGCACCAGGCCTTGCAGCCCGATGTGGCGCGGCGATGCATTGCCGATTGTGGAATATTTCGTAATTTTGCACCCGATTTCAACGAGTGACGCGTGAGGCGCGACTCCCAAAGCGGCAGTGCCTCACCGCAACCCTGCTCATAACACCTAACAATTTATAACCGCACTTTTTATTTATGACTATCGACAGCAAGACAAAACTCAAGCAAGAGATTCTCGCCTACATCCTGCTCACGGTGGGCAGCATCCTGTTTGCCGTGGGCGACGTGATGTTTGTGAACCCCTACCTGATGGCCCCTGGCGGCACCTACGGTCTGAGCAACGTGCTCAACACCATCTGGCCGTGGAAGATTTCGCTCTACGCCATCTGCATGGACGTGCCGCTGCTGCTCATCGGCACTTGGATACTCGGCCCTAAGTTCGGAGTGAAGACCATTGTGTCGACGGCGCTCATCTTCGTGGCCACCTTTGTGCTCGAGAGCACGTGGGGCTACAACCCCGTGCTGCACGACGGAGCCATCGCCACGGTGGCCGACGCCAGCGGGTCGATGGTGCCCATTCCGCACGACGGCGGCTGGTTCCAGCCCGACTACTTCCTCAACACCGTGGTGGCCGGACTCATCTACGGCATCGCCATCGGACTCATCTTCCGCTCGGGAGCCACCAGCGGCGGCAGCGACATCATCTCCATGATTCTGCACAAGTACACCAAAATCTCGCTGGGCACGCTGGTGATGATTGTGGACGGCATCATCACGCTGAGCACGCTCATCGCTTTCGGCGACATCCGCCTGCCCATCTACTCGGTGCTCATCATCTTCATCGAGGGCAAGGTGATTAACCTGGTGGTGGACGGCATGAAGAGCTACCGCACCATGTTCATCATCACCGACAATCCCGAGCCCATCCGCGACTACATCATCAACGAGCTCAAGCGTGGCGGCACATGCATCACCGGCAGCGGCCTCTACAAGGGCAACGAGCGCAAGATGGTCTACGTCACGCTCGACCGCGGCGACATGGTCAAGCTGCGCTCGGCGCTCTACACCATCGACCCCAAGGCGTTTGTCAACATCATGGAGAGCAGCGAAATCCTGGGCACCGGGTTCCGCGCGCTTCCCCGCGAATGACGCGCCCCGCCCGCGGAGCCACCATCCATCACCTCAATAAAACTGAAAGCCTATGACCACCATCTTTTCCGACATCGTGTCGCCCGACGTCACCCTGTGGGGGAGCGTCTTCAAACTCGTGCTGAGCATGTTGCTCGGCTCGCTCATCGGCTTTGAGCGCCGGCTCAAGGGCCAGATTGCCGGCCTGCGCACGTTTGCGCTCATCGCCATGGGGGCCACGCTGGCCATGCTCATCAGCATCTACATTCCGCAGGTCTACTTCGGCCTCAAGAACGGCGACCCGGGGCGCATCGCGGCGCAGGTGGTGAGCGGAGTGGGCTTTCTGGGTGCCGGAGCCATCATCCAGATGAAAGGCTCGGTGCGTGGCCTGACCACCGCCGCCGGCATCTGGATGACGGCCTGCATCGGCTTGGCAGTGGGCGCGGGAATGTATGTGATTGCCGTCACTGCCACCGTGCTCATCCTGTTCATTCTGGTGCACATCGAGCGCTTCGAGCAGCGCCGCGACCTGCTCTGGGAGTCGCGCGTGGTGCGCATCAGGGTCAAGGGCATTGTGAGCGACCTCGACACCATGCGCTCCATCCTGCTCAAGGGCGGCATACGCATCAGCAACGAGTTTCTCGCCTACGACTACCAGAACCAGCTCACCATCATCAACTTCATGGTGCGCATCAAGGCCACGGCCAGCGTGCCCGACATCTTTGCAAAGGTACGCAAACGCTACGACCTGGCCAGCATCGCGCTGACCAACGAAGTGTCGAACTGAACACGTTCACCTGTCATCACCCCCCTCTCGACAACGCTTATGGAAGGAATCAGCATCGAAAGCCTCATCAACGACCTGGCCCTCATCCTCGTGCTGGGAGCCGCCGCCACCATCATCTTCAAGGCGCTCAAGCAGCCCGTTGTGCTGGGCTACATCGTGGCGGGCTTCATCGCCAGCCCGCATTTCTCGCTTTTCCCCTCGGTGGGCTCGGAGGCCAACATCGAGTTTTGGGCGCAGATAGGCATCATCGTGCTGCTGTTCTCGCTGGGGCTGGAGTTCAGTTTCAAGAAGCTGGTGGCCGTCGGAGGGTCGGCCATTGTCACGGCGCTCATCATCGTGGTGGGCATGATGGGCTTGGGCTTTGTGGTGGGCAAGATGCTGGGGTTCAAGGCCATCGACAGCATCTTTCTGGGTGGCATGATTTCGATGTCGTCGACCACCATCATCATCAAGGCGCTCACCGACCTGAATATGCGCCAGCGCCGGTTTGTGCCCATGATATTTGCCGTGCTCATCGTCGAGGACCTCTTCGCCGTGTTGATGATGGTGATTCTCTCGAGTGTGGCCACGGGCAAGAACGTGGCCAGCGGCGAGATGCTGAACAGCATCCTCCGGCTCTCGTTCTTCCTGCTCATTTGGTTCACGGTGGGCATCTTCATGCTTCCCACCATCTTCAAGCGCATCCGGCGCATCGTCAGCGATGAGATGCTGCTGGTCATCAGCATGGGGCTGTGCTTCCTGATGGCGGTGTTCTCGGTCAAGAGCGGCTTCTCGCTGGCGCTGGGGGCCTTCGTGATGGGCTCCATCCTGGCCGGCACCGTCGAGGCCGAGCGCATCGAGCGGCTCGTGACGCCCGTCAAGGACCTCTTCGGGGCCGTGTTCTTCATCTCGGTGGGCATGATGGTCAACCCGCAGGTCATCATGGCCAACGCCGGCACCATCGCGCTGCTGTCGGTGGTGGTGATTGTGGGCATGATTCTGTTCGGCACCTTCGGCATGCTCGCCACCGGCCAGCCGCTCAAGATGGCCATCCAGAGCGGCTTCACGCTCACGCAGATTGGCGAGTTCTCGTTCATCATCGCCTCGCTGGGCATGACGCTGGGCGTGCTGCAGGACAACATCTATCCCATCATCGTGGCCGTGTCGGTGATCACCACGTTCA
>CAMVDK010000047.1 GCA_947166165.1 uncultured Porphyromonadaceae bacterium | reverse complement strand
AAGCAACTCAGAGCCGCACCTCACACACAAGGGGTGCGGCTCTGAGTTGTGCTGTGCCAGCCCCGCCCAGGTGGCGCATAGCTGTAGGCACCATCAAGCCTCTAGTACCTCTAGTGAAACTAGTTGAACTAGTTGAACTAGTTTCACTAGAGGTACTAGACTAGTTCAGCTGCCACGGCATCGCAAACGGCCGCCGCTGGCTCGGGGTCGAACCAGCGGCGGCTGTTGTGGCGGCGCTCAATGGGGGAGCGCTCATCAGGCTCGCTCAGGGGTGAGCTGCTGCTCACTTGTAGACGGTGTCGCTCACGCTCAGGCTGTAGCGACCCTTGGCACGGCGACGGGCAAGCACCTTGCGGCCGTCCTTCGTCTTCATGCGGGCGCGGAAACCGTGCTTGTGAGCCTTCTTGAGGTTGGAGGGTTGAAATGTACGTTTCATCTTGCTATCTATTTATGTATTAATTAATTCGCCATAAAATCCCACGCCTGTAGGAATCCTACATTCGCAAAACGGATGCAAAATTACTAACTTTTCGGAAAATACACAAGCGTTGAGCGAAAAATATAGGATTTTTTTTGTGGTGTGAGCTAATTGCACTACCTTTGTAGTCGTTTTCGTGGCGTGGTGTGCGTTCCCATCGGATGCCCTGGTGGAGCGCCGCACCGAGGCTCGCCCTGATTCAAGCGCAGACACATTATTATATTAACTATAGCATTACAGAAAAATTTATGATTAACGCTCAAGACATCAAGAACGGCACCTGCATTCGCATGGATGGCGAACTGTACTTTTGCATCGAATTCCTGCATGTGAAACCCGGCAAGGGCAACACCTTCATGCGCACGAAACTGAAAAACGTGGTCGACGGCCGCGTGCTCGAGCGCCGGTTCAACATCGGCGAGAAGCTCGAAGACGTGCGCGTGGAGCGCCGTCCCTACCAGTTCCTCTACATGGACGGGCAGGACGCCATCTTCATGAACCAGGAGACCTACGAGCAGATTCCCATCAGCAAAGACCTCATCACCGGTGCCGACTATATGAAGGAGAGCGACATCGTCGAGGTGGTGAGCGACGCCAGCACCGAGACGGTGCTCTTTGCCGAGATGCCTGTCAAGACCAAACTCAAGATCACTTACACTGAGCCGGGTGTGAAGGGCGACACCGCCACCAACTCGCTCAAGCCCGCTACGGTCGAGACCGGTGCCACGGTGCGCGTGCCGCTGTTTGTGAACGAGGGCGAAATCATCGAGGTCGACACGCGCGACGGCAGCTATCAGGGCCGCGTGCGCTGACGCCGGGAGCAGCATCTGTGCGCCCGTGGGCCGGGAGGCCGACGCGCACAACCAAATTTCACAACGCATCTTGCACAATCAACGCTCGTGGCAGTGTTGGTTGTGCATTTTGCTTCTCATCACACCTGTAGCAGCTATGAAAATCAGCGAACTCATCGCCCGGTTCCGCCGTTGGCAACTCACCCCCGTGGCCACCGCGTCGCTCAATGGCACCGAGCAGCACGTGTGCCGCAACTGCGGCGAGAGCTACGACGGACGCTACTGCCCCCGATGCGGGCAGACGGCGCGCACCGTCAGGCTCACGGTGCACAATGTGATGTCGAACGCCCTCGATGTGTGGGGGGCCGGCAACCGGAGCATGCCGCGCAACATCATCCACTTGCTGTTCCGGCCAGGCTACATGATTGCCGACTACCTGCGCGGACACCGTCAGCCCTATTTCCCGCCTTTCAAGATGCTGTTCATTATGATGGCCATGTTCCTGATGATTGTGCATGTGTCGCGATGGATGGTGAACTACACCGAGCCGGAGAACCCAACCGCATTGGAGAGGATAGCGGTCTCGATGGACAGCATAGATGCCAAAGACGTGAGCGACGTCGCGCTGCAATCGTTCCAGATGCGAAAGGATATGATGAATGCCGTCATCTTGCAGGTCAAAGAGTGGTTCGACAACCATCAGGCCATCTCCCTTGTGGTGTTTCAAGGCTTTGTGGCTGTTTCTATATGGATTGTGTTCCGTCGCTCGAAGCGGTTGCCTCGCCTGTCGCTGTCGGAGCAGGTTTTCGTGCAGGTGTTTTTGAGCAGCCAGATTCTCATCTGTTCAACCATCTATTTCCTGCTGAGCTTGATGTGGGTGCACGGTGGCAACGACGACTTGCCGCAGCTCCTGACCACAGCCATCTATCTGGCCGACTACAAGCAAATATTCGGCTTTGGCTGGTGGGGCACATTTTGGCGCCTGGTGCTGGCGGTGGTGATGCTATTGACGGTGGGCTTTCTGGTGCTTATTGGCGCGGTGATGCTGGTGGCATATCCACTCATAGCCGAAAACGCGGTGTAGTAAACCACCGTCAAAACAACGATAGCTGTCGTGGGTCGTTGTAGTGCTTTGGAGCCTCTTCGGGTTCTGGATCGGGATCCGGTTCAGGCTCGGGGTCGGGCTCGGCGGGCATGAGCCAGTCGATGTCGTCGAGGTCCTCAATGGTGGGGCCGTGGCGCATGGGAGCGGGTGTTTCGCTTGGCGCGGCCGCGGCATTCGTTTTAGGCGTTTCGTCGGGTTCGGCTTCGCGCGGTGAGGGTTCGGCCGGCGGGCTCACGGCAGGGGTCATGAAGGCCGTGGCATGGGGCTTTTGCTCGAATTCGTCGGCGCCGGCCACGGTGGGTGCCGCTTCGGCTGCAGGCAATTCAATACGGTCGGCTGCGGGTTCGGCGGCCATAGGAGCCGGCTGAGCGGTGGTTTCGTCGGCCGGTTGTCTGCTTGTAGGTGCTGGGGCCGGTTCGGCTTCTTTTTTCCCTCGTCTTGTTTTGGTTTTGGCTTTCTTTGGCTGCGTGGCTGTTGGGCTGTCGGCCGGTTTTGGCTGCGCAGTAAGCTGCTCGATGGTGTTCAGCGCTTCGGTGAGCTGGCTGCGCGTGTGGCTGTGTTGCTGCTGCTCGTCGGTGAGCTGCAGGAGGGTCTGCTGCAGTTGTCGCTCCAGGTCGTGCTGACGGTCGAGCGCTTGCTGCTGCTCATGTTCGGCGGCTTGCTGGTCGCTCAGGGCTTGGTTGGCCGCCTCGCGGCTGGCCGCCAGAGCGTCGGCCGTTTGCTGCGTCTTGTCGCGCTGCCGTTGCAGGTCGGCCTGTGCGTGCGCCAGGTCGTCGAGCGTCTGGGCCAGGCGGCTTTCGGTGTCGATGTGCTGGCTTTTCAGCTGGTCGTGTTCGTGGGTGGTGCGCTCGAGCTGCTCGCGGGTGGTGGCCAGCTGTGAGGTGAGCTCGTTGAGCCGGGTCTCGGCTTGCTCGGCGCGTTGCCGCGCCTGCTCGGCGGTCTTCTCGGCCTGCTCGGTGCGCTTGTCGGCCTGCGTGACGCGGGCGCGGCTTTGCTCCACAGCCTTGCGAAGCTCCGTCAGCGAGTTGTCGGCTTGCGTGAGCTCGCTCTCGCGCCGGGCGAGCAGCGACTTCAGCTCGGCCACAGAGTTTTGCGCCATGGCCAGCTCTTGTTCAAGCTGTTGCTTCACCTGGTCGTGTTCGGCCTGGAGGTTGTCGACCACCTGCTGGCGTTGTGCCTCGAGCGCTTCGAGGCGGGCCACGGCCTGGTTTTTGGCGGCGATGGCCTGGTCGGTGTCGTGCTGGAGCTGCTCGCTCTGCGCGTTGGCCACGGTGGCTTCGGCGCATGCCTCGCGCAGCTGCTCCTTGAGCTGGCGGTTGGCGGTTTCGGCCTCGCCCAGCGTGAGTCTGTTCTGCTCGGCCTGCTTCTTGAGCTCGTCAATCTGGCTGCGGTAGTCGTCGGCCAGGTTGGCGGCGGTGGCGAGCTGTCGCTTCAGGTCGTCGATGCGGTTGGCCAGGTCCACGTCGCGGCGGCGCTGTCGCTCGGCCAGGCGTTTGGCCTGCTGGTCGCGCTCGTCGACGGCTTTGCGCAGCTGCTCAATCTCGCCGCCCAGCTGCTCGGCCTGGTCTTGAGCCTGTTGTTGCTGTTCGTTGTTTTTCGCGGCCAGTGTTTGTTCGAGTTCGTTGCGCTCGCGGCGCAGTTTCTCGGCCAGCTCGCGTTGCTGGGTGAGCTGCTGGGCGAGCTGCTGGCACTGGAGTTCGTCGTCGGCATGCTGTTGCTGGAGGCGTTGCAGTTGCTCGTTGAGCGAGTGCTGCTGGTCGGCGGTTGTCTGGTCGCGTTGCTCGAGTTCGGCGACGCGCGCCAGTGCCTGCTCGAGCTGCTCGTCGCGCCGTGCCAGTTCTTGCTCATGGGTCTGCCGGGCCTGCTCAAGCTGTTGCCGCACCTGCTCGAGCTGTTGTGTGTCGGGTTCAGCGGGGCGGTGAGAGCCAGCCTGAACTTGCAGGGTGCGGTTTTTCATCTCCAGGGCCTTGTTGTCCAGTTCGAGCTGCTCGACCTGCTGCTCGAGTTCGCCCACGCGGTTCGAGAGCGAGTTGGCGCGGGTGATGGCCACGCGTTTCTCGTTTTCCACCTGCTGGATGTGTTGCCTCAGCCGGTCGGCCACCTGCTTCGAGGCCTCCAGCTGGTTGTCGCTGTCGGTGGCCTTTTGGTCGGTGGCGGCGGTGACGGCAGGGCTGCCGGCGGCATGGTCGGCTTCGGGCGATGCAGGGTCGGCGGCACGGTCGTCGGACGTGCGGCGGAACGGATTCACGTAGGGGGCCGACGTCATGTCGTAGCCCAACTCATCGTCGAGGTCGTCGCCGTTGTCGGTGAAGCCGAAGGCATGCTTTATTTTAGAGAAGAACGACATGGTTCACTTTCGGTGTTGCGAGTTGAAGTGTCGAAAAACCAGTCAATGGAGGGGCATCGTCGCAGTGCCCGTCGCGATGGCAGGCACAAAGTTACAATGAATTGCCCGAACAGCAAAACGAAAAGCAAAAGAAAATTGAGGCGGGTTCTATAAATTGCCAAAAAAAGGAGCAATGGCTTTCGGCGGCCTTCGCGCTTTGAAGGGCATATTTTGTTCCGAGGCGGGCGCGCGTTTTTTTTTCGACTGCCAATGCAACTTTTCGCCTCGATGGTTGTCTATAAAGAGTGAGAATCGAATCGGAACATCGTTCAGCCGTCGCTGCCGAGGACTTCCTTTCGCAATGCCGGGCAGGCAAGCCTGACGCTCTTGAGCGACTCTACCGCAGCCACCACCAGACCCTGCTGGAAGTGGCTCAGCACTATGTGGCCGACCCTGACGCGGCCCGCGATGTGGAGCACGATGCCTGGGTGATGATTCTCACTTCGTTGCACTCGCTGAACAATGCCTCGAGCCTCAACGGCTGGATGTTCAAAATCGTGCGCAACACGGCTTTGAACTACCTCAAGCACCAACGCGCCTCAAGGCAGGTGCCCATCGAACAGGCCGAAGGACTTGAACACGAAAGCTCCGACATCCCATTTCCGCCGTTGCCCACCATGATTGGCATGGTGGAACGCCTGCCCGAAGGCTACAGGCAGGTGTTCCGCTTGCACACGTTCGACGGACTCACACATAGTCAGATAGGAGAGCTGCTGGGCATCACGGCAGGGGCAAGCCGTTCGCAACTATCGCGCGCGCGCAACTTGCTGCGCCAGATGATGCTCCGCTATTGGGCTATCGTGCTGCTCATGCTTCTGGTTCCGTTGGCCACATGGCTGTTCTGGAATAGCGAAGAGGGCAACAAACCAGCGTCCGACCCGCCCACCGCCGGCCTGCCCGCCTCCAAACAGCCTGCCTCCATCCCCCAGCCCGAACCGCCTGCGCCCTCGCCCGCTGCGGAGCCTCCGCTTGCCGCGGCCACATCAGCGCCACCACCAATCACTCCGGCCTTCACCATCGACAGCACCGGAACCATTGTCGGCACAAACGCCGAAGGCAGCCCGCTGGCTGCACAAGCCCACATTGCCGCCACCATCGTGCCTCCCGAAACGATGGTGCCGCAACTGCCGCCGGCTGCATCTGTCAAGTGCGACTACTGGCCGCTGGTCCGTAGACAAAAGCAGGCAAAGCCGTGGCAGCTGCACCTCGCCTACGGCGGCAACGGAGGCATGGCCAGCACCATCACCGACAACTTCCTCACTGTGGTGAATTTTGCCAACGGAGAGTCGGAACGCGGAACGCGGCTATACACCTGGGGTGATTATTACCGCTACGTGGATGAGAACGCATCGCTGATGGACTCGGTAGACGCCAGCCGCATGACTGCCATCGCCAATCGCCATGCCAATAAGGGTGGAGAGATTCCTGCTCCCTCTGGCGATGACACTGACAGTTATAACGACGCCACGCCGCTGAGCGAGACCAAGCGTCACGAGCGTCCCCGCACCATCCAACTCTCATTGTCGGTGCCACTCTCGCAGCGGTGGAGCCTGAACAGCGGACTGGGATTCACTTGGATGAAATCGACCTTCGAAGCCGACAACGGAAACGGCAACGACATCACCCGTCGCACACAGCGTCTCTACTATTTGAATGTGCCGTTGGGAGCCACCTACACCATCTGGCAGCGGAACCGGCTGTCGGTCTACGCGTCGGGCAGCATGCGTCTCGACATCCCCGTCAAGGGGCGCGAGACCACCGAGTGGGTCTATACCGGCCGATTTGATCATGCCCCTGGCGACTCGCTGGTCTTCCCCACCACCCATGCCACTGTCAAGGCCCCGTGGCAGTGGTCGGTGGGCGCCAACGTGGGCATACAATATCAGCTGCTCCCACACGTCAAGGCCTACTTCGAGCCAGGCTTCCGCTACTATTTCCCGACAGGAAGCCCTGTGGAAACCTACCGCACCGAGCATCCCTTCGACGTGGCATTCCCCTTCGGAATCCGCATCACCCCATGATTCTCACCTGCCAGACATGCGGGGACTGCTTATCGTTGCGACTGCAAGATGGCGAAGGCGGCCTCGAGCATGGTGTCGCGGCCTTGCGCCGCATCGGCGTCGCTGAGGTCGACGCGCACGTCGGGAGCCACGCCGTGCTCGGTGATGTGGCCGTCCACGTCGCGCACCGGGCACGACGAGAAGCGCACGTTCCAGCCGTTGGGCAGCTCGCTGGTGAACGGCAGGCCGCTGCCGCCGCCGGTGGTGTCGCCCACGATGGTGACCTGTGGCAGATGCTTCATGATCGACACAAAGTTGTTTGTCGCGCTGAACGATCCACGATTGGCCAGGACCACCACAGGCTTCTGATAGTGGATGTGGTTTTTGGTGGGTTCAAAATAGTAGTCGTAAGGCTCGCTGAAATCGTTGTGGCCCGGGCCGGTCTTGTGCTGGATGCTGCCCACATGGGTGCGTCCATCGATGAACCTCCCCACGAGGGTTTCCACATTGGTGAGGAATCCGCCCCCATTGCTGCGCACATCGATAATCAGGCCGTCGGCCGTGGCCAGGTGGTTGAGCACCAGGTCGAGGTTGCCCTCGCCTACATTGGTGGCGAACGACTCATAGTACATATAACCGAAATTATTGTCCAGCAGGGCGTACTTGATGCCGGTGGCCCGGCGGTAGTTGAAGTTCAGGTAATGCTCATCCACGAGTCGCTCGTCGTAGTTGACGGGATACTGCTCCCAAATCCAGTAGCGCGACACGTCGTGCGAGGCGATGAGGTTGGTGTGGCCGTCGCGCAGTTCCTTGAGCATGTCGCTGCACAGGTCGAAGAGTTCCTGCGGGGTCATGTCGTCGGTGAGCCGCTCTCGGTAGCGGTTGCCCACTTCGGTCCAGTCGACCTGCTTGTCGTCGAAAAACGGATAGTGCTCGTCGATAATCGTCCACAAAGCCTCGAAATTGTCCCTGGGGGTGTCGGGGCGCTGCTTAGGCTCGTCATGGCAAGCGGACAGCAGCAGGCAGCATAGCGCGCCGAAGGCGAGAAAGAGTTTCCGTTTCATGCTAATAGAGTGCTGAAATGATACGTGCCTTGGGGTTGACGCCCTTGCGCGACAGCGAGAGTACTTCGCCACCCACACCGATGACCAGTGCATGGGTCGTCAGCCGGGTGTCGATGTTGCTGGCCCACGACCGCTCGTTGCTCCCGCGGTAGCCCACTCGCAGCGTGGTGGCCCCGAGATGGAAATCCACGCTCAGGCTGTGGTCGATGTCGAACCGGTTGCCCCACCATCCAAAGTGGGCCAGGTGGCGGCGGTTGCCCAAATAAATCTCATAGTAACTCTCGTCGTACTCCGGCGAGAAGTATGCGCCAATCAAGGGCAGCGAGAGCGCGTAGGACACCGTCAGTGGCGCACGCCCGAGCCGGGTGTTCCAAACAATCATGCCCGCCGCGCCTACGCTCCAATGGATGCGCGCGCTCACCACGTTGTTGCTGCCCGAGGGGTTGTAGACGGCACCGCCTCGCAGACGCGTGTTGCCGCCCAACAGCAGCCGTACGCCAGGGCTCCATCCCTGCCAGCGACGCATCAGGCTCCACCGGCCCTCCACCATCAAGGCATGGAGGGTGCGGTTGCCCACAGGATTCTCGGCCGGCGCGTAGTCGACGCCGACGGCCAGTTGCCTGACCCATCGGTCGGGAGCGAACCCCGTGGCTTGAGTGGCTGAATAGCCCAGCGCGATATGGGGGCCGCTGTAGACGATGGGCGTGAGGTAGGTGTCGAGCACGCTGGAGCGGCCCACCTCGGCGGTGAACATGCTGGCCACCGGGCGCAGCGGGGCCACCGAGTCGGCCTCGGCGGCAAGGCCCGTGAGCGACAGCAGGCACAAGAGGGGCAATATGACAGAGAGCCGTCTCATCTGTTCATTCGTCGTCGAAGAGCCGCCGCTGCCCGGTGAGCTTGTCGAGCACCTCAATCTGGCTCTCTTCTCGGGGCTCAATGGTCTTGTCGGTGCCGGTGGAGGCTCCGGGTTCATCGGGTTCTCCGGGGATGATGGAGGGTTCAGGTTGTTCGGGATTCCCGTTGCCGCCGGCCTGGCCGGTTTCTGGTGTCGCCTCGCGCGGTTCCAGCTCGACGACGGTGTCGACCGTCCAGTTGGTGACGCGTTTGCCCTTGGCCTTGAAGCCCTTGACGGCAATGAATTCCTCGGCGTCGATAACGAAGGGGTCGCGGAAGTTGTCGGCACCGCCCATTCTCACTTCGAAGCGTGGCAGTGGCATGTCGGTGAGCAGCATCAGGCGCGAGGCGGGGTTGTCGCCAATCATGCGCTGCTTCTTCGCGTTGTCCTCGAGTTCGAAGCGCTTGAGGTAGACGTAGCCCTGGTCGGCGTCGAAGAGCACCGCGGTCCACACCACGCCGGGGCGGTACTTCTCGATGCGCAGGATGCCTTCGTCGTAGTGGTTGGTGGCTGCGGCCGAGGTGGTGTAGAACTCGCCGCTGTGCATGATGACCAAGATGCGGTCATCGCCGCCGAACAGGCCCAGCGAGCGCCCGTGGCCCTCGTAGTTGATGCGCAGAATGTCGGGGTCGAACCACACCTCACGGTCGCCCAGCGTGCTGGCCCCGCGCTCCTTGAGGGTGATGCGGTGCACCTCGTTGCGGGTGACGATGTTGCCGCGCGTTGTGCGCCCCTTGATGGCCAAATCGGCCAGGTCGACATCGAATTGCAGCACCTTCAGACGGAATTTCGGCTTGAGCACCACGCGCAGCACCTCGGCCTCGCCATTGGGGTTGGCACTGAACCACACCACTTTGCTGCCGGGTTTGCCTTGCGTGAGGTCGTAGTCGCGGTCGCGGGTGATGCCCGTCACAGCAAAGCGTTTCATGTAGGTGGTGCCACCTCGACCATCTTGATAGAGCACGTTGTAGATGGTGCGCGTGTCGTTGCGCTTGAACACATTCACATAGAGCACATTCTTGCCCACATAGATTTTGTCGGCCACCTTGATGACTTTGTACTTTCCGTCTTTGTAGAATATGATCACATCGTCGATGTCGCTGCACGGGCACACATACTCGTCCTTCTTGAGCCCGGTGCCGATGAAGCCGTCGGCGCGGTTGATGTACAGCTTCTCGTTGGCCTCGGCCACCTTGCTGGCCTCGATGTTGTCGAACTCGCGGATGATGGTGCGGCGCGGGTACATGTGGCCGTACTTGGCTTTGAGGCCTTCATACCACTCGATGGTGTACTCCACCAGGTGCTCGAGGTGGTGGTCGATTTCGGCCAGGCGGTCGTGTAGGGTAGCGATGTAGTTGTCGGCCTTCTCGCTGTTGTACTTGATGATGCGCTTCATCGGAATCTCGAGCAGGCGCAGGATGTCGTCGGTGGTCACCTCGCGGTAGAACTGCGGCTTGAAGGGTTCGAGCCGCTTGTCGACGTGGGCGATGGCCGTCTCCTGGTCTTTGGCTTGCTCGAACTGGCGGTCCTTATAGATGCGCTCTTCGATGAAGATTTTCTCGAGCGAAACGCTGTGCAGGGCCTCCATGGTCTCGCCCCGCCGAATCTCCAGTTCCTGGCGCAGGATGTCCTTGGTGTGGTCGACGCTGAAGCGCAGCACGTCACTCACGGTGAGGAACTGCGGCTTCTCGTCTTTGATGACGCAGCAGTTGGGTGAGATGCTGATTTCGCAGTCGGTGAAAGCGTAGAGGGCGTCGATGGCAATGTCGCTCGACGTGCCGGGCTGCAACTGCACGCTGATTTCGGCCGTCTCGCTGGTGAGGTCGTCGACACGTTTGACCTTGATTTTCCCCTTCTCGCTGGCCTTGACGATACTGTCGAGCAGCGTGCCGGTGGTCTTGCCGTAGGGCACGTCGCGCACCACGAGCGTCTTGTTGTCGAGTTTCTCGATGCGTGTGCGCACGCGCACGCTGCCGCCACGCTCGCCGTCGTTGTAGTGGCTCACGTCGATGTAGCCGCCCGTCTGGAAGTCGGGGTAGAGGTGAAACTCCTCGCCGCGCAGATAGGCCACAGCGGCGTCGAGAATCTCGTTGAAGTTGTGCGGCAGGATTTTGCACGACAGTCCCACGGCGATGCCCTCGGCACCCTGCGCCAGCAGCAGCGGGAACTTAGCCGGCAGCGTCAGCGGCTCGCGCTTGCGGCCGTCGTAGCTCCAGCCCCAGTCGGTGACCTTGGGGTTGAAGACCACGTCGAGCGCGAAGGGGCTCAAGCGCGCCTCGATGTATCGGCCGGCGGCGGCGCCGTCGCCGGTGAGGATGTTGCCCCAGTTACCCTGCGTGGAGATGAGCAGGTCCTTCTGCCCCAGCTGCACCAGCGCGCTGTAGATGCTCGCATCGCCGTGCGGGTGGTACTGCATCGTCAGGCCCACCAAGTTGGCCACCTTGTTGAAGTGGCCGTCGTCGGCCTCCTTCATGGCATGCATGATGCGCCGCTGCACAGGCTTGAAGCCGTCCTCGATGTGCGGCACGGCGCGCTCAAGTATCACGTAGGACGCATAGTCGAGAAACCAGTTCTCATACATGCCCGAGAGCTGGAGTTTCTTGTCCTTCGGGACTTGGTAGGACGAATGCTCGGCTGGAGCGGTGTCTTGGCCGTCGGAGTCGGGCATATTGCCCTCGATGGGCTCATCGTTTTGTTCTAACTGTTCGTTATCGTCTGCCATAGGTGGGATGCGTTTAGCGTGCCGCCGGTTGCAGCGGCGGCTTGTTTTCTTTGCAAAAGTACTGAAAAATGCCCGCCAGGCAAAACAAATCGCAAAGTTTTTTCAAACCCGAGTGATTGAAGAGGAAAAGCGGGACAAAAACCTCCGCCCCCTTTGTCCCGCTTTGCGGGCGGAAAATGCACTGTTAAAAGTTATAGGTGGGTTCTATAAATTTCTAAAAAGAAATGAATGGTTTTGGCCGCCTTGGGTTGCTTGCTGGCATCTTTTGTCTCAACTGCTTGAACCGTAGCCCGCTACTGCTTCGCGCAGCTTGAGCCAAAACCTGTTCAGCAATCAAGCCCAATTCGGCTCAAGCAATTTATAGAACCCACCATAAAAAAGAACAAAAGTATCATGCTTTCACGCTGATAAAATATTTCGGATGAGGAAAATTTGGACATTTAAAAAACTTGCGTAGGAACAAAGAATGTCCCCCGTGTAACGAGTGGCTGAGCGCAGATTTCTTCAGATTTCGCAGTAACTTTAAAATATAGGAGAAAAATCTTTCTTTTTTCAGATAAAAGCACTACCTTTGCAAAGTCAAACTCAAAATGCAATGCCTATGTAACTAAATAATAAAGACATCATAACGAAAAAGCGTTAGCTTTATTCTTGTTCTTGAAAATCGGCAAATTAGTAAAGAGCACACAAGGGTAACAGTTGATGCTCATGGTTTATTCCGTGGGCTTTCACTCCGATATGTGTGCAAGGTGTTTGCCGATACCTCAAGAACGTAGACGAAGTTTGAGTCCACGTTTGTTTGTTGTCTATAATGATCTTCGGACTCTTGATCATGCCATCGATTTCACCACAAACACGATTTTAAAAATTATGGATACACAAGTCAAAAGACAATTGGAAATGCTCATCATGCAACAAAACCGTGAGCTAGTACAAGATTTGATGAAGGATTCAGACGACCTCGAACCTTTTTTAGGCTCTCTTATCAGTACGGCACTTTCATCAGCTAAAGATGTAATCTACTCTAAACTATTAACGACATGCTCCGATTTCAATGCGACACCAATTGAATTAAAAGCATGGTTAGACAGATTATTTTCCGAAGAACTAAGAAAATATACGAGACTATGACATGGGACGATTATTCATTTCAGGAAAAGACGGCTTTGTTTAGGTCTGCGCTACATGTAGGTTACTGCGACTATCTTGGTAGCGGTATTAGTCGCTTTTTCAGAGCGTTTAAGGTTAAAAGCCACGAGCTCAACTATTCTCAAGAACTATACCTTTCAATGTTGCTAACGCGAATGAATGCAAACAATACTTCGTTAATAGAAAACGCAAAATCTATGAGCGACAGCGATATGGTAAGCATTCTTAAACGAATGGGTCAAGAGAAAAAAGACTTTGTTTTCAGTGTTTGGGCGAGTGTTCTATGTCGTTTTGGCGGCGGTGCATTCTATGGGGCATCGATAAGCCTTGATGATTTTCCAGAAGAATACGTGCTGACTGTACAACAATTAGCACGAGACGCAAACATCAATATTCCACAATCTTTTTCTATGACTGAATATGGGGTTTTTTAGTAATTATAAGAACATCGGACGAATTAACACACTCATCACTCAATTGGAGCCTAAACTAGATTATATCGCACACGAAATAAACTACCCTGTTTCTGCAAATGTTGTGCGGTTAAAATCAGAATGTATGACTGTAGCAGTGCTGATGAATGAAATCCTTGAAATCATGTCTCATTCAGGCCGCTCTGTTATACTAGCTCCATACTACCTACATGACCAAAAGTGTAACATCCAAGATATTTGTATGTACGCTAGCGCATTGATTGAGAAAGCCGAAAGAATTATGTAATTGGAAACGTCTCGAGTTCTTGATTTGAACAAATAGGTGGCTATGGATTATCGTAGTCGCTGTTTATGGTTCGCTTGCAACTGGCATCATCTAATTCCCAATGCGTCCATGCTACTGATAAGCTAAAGCTGTGCATCTCGGTATGTAACACAGTGACGGTTCTTTTGCCAACGTGGGGATAAAAAAAGCGTGGCAAAAGAACCGTTCCTGTGTCACGAGCGGTGCGCGAAGCTTTTGTCAGTGCAAAAAAAGGCGGGTCTGTTTCCACAAGGAGCAGGCCCGCCGGTGTGATTTGGTGCGTTGGCTCGTCAATCGTCAGCGTGAGCGTTGTTGATGAGCGACCAGAGCAGTTGGCGTGTGATGCCAATCTCGGTGAATTCGTCTTCGAGCGACTGCCCATCGACTTTCACGTTGCTCGGCAGATAGGGTGTGCTGCCGATATAAATCAAGTCGATGCCTTGGGCGTTCTCCTTTCGGATGCTGCCAATGTTGCGGCCGCCCACAATGAGGTTGCCGCCCTCGATGCTCCATGAGTTGTAGAGGGTGACATCGTCGATATCACCGTCGGCTTCCATGATGCCGCTGGCGGCCTGCTGGCCGTTGAAAGCCCAGAAAGCCTGATGGTCGGTGTTGTTGACTTCAAATAGCATCCAGGGCGCTGTCAGGTCGGAGGCCCGTACGTTCGATGCCGAAGGGCCGTCGTCGTCGCTGCCGCAGGAGGTGAGCGAGATGGTGGCCAGCAGGGTCAGCACCAATAATCCAAAGCTGAAAAGGTGTTTCTTCATCTTTTAGTTTTGTTTTGAAATAAATAGAAATATGTTAAAAATCACGCTTTACTCAGTTGCTCGTGCATGTTGAGTGCGGCACGGCGGCCGTCGCCCATGGCCAGGATCACGGTGGCGCCGCCGCGCACGATGTCGCCACCGGCATAGAGGTCGCTCACGTTGCTCTGCATGGTCTCCTCGTTGACCACGATGGTGTTGCGGCGGCTGATTTCGAGGCCCTCGATCGAGCGGGGCACCAGCTGGTTGGGCGACACGCCCACAGCCACGATGACTAGGTCGACGGGAATCTCCTCGATGGCTCCCTCCACGGGCACTGGCGAGCGGCGTCCGCTGGCGTCGGGCTCGCCCAGCTCCATGCGCTGGATGAGCATCGAGGTCACGCGGCCCTTGTCGTCGCCGCGGTATTCGATGGGGTTGTGCAGGGTCATGAACTCGATGCCTTCCTCCTTGGCATGGCCCACCTCTTCGAGACGGGCGGGCATCTCCTCCTCGCTGCGGCGGTAGACCAGAATCACGCGCTCGGCGCCCATCCGCTTGGCGGTGCGGGTGGAGTCCATGGCGGTGTTGCCGCCGCCAATCACGGCGATGGTCTTGCCCGTGAGCACGGGAGTCTCGCCGCCACGGCCGGCGCCCATCAGGTTGATGCGCGTCAGATACTCGTTGCTCGACATCACGCCGTTAAGGTTCTCACCGGGAATGTCCATGAAGCGCGGGAAGCCGGCGCCGGAGCCGACAAACACGCCCTTGAAGCCCATCTCGTGGAGGTCATCGTAGGTGATGGTCTTGCCCACGA
>CAMVDK010000046.1 GCA_947166165.1 uncultured Porphyromonadaceae bacterium | reverse complement strand
AAAGTGCGCTTTTTCACAAAAGCACACCATCTTCATAACCAAAATTCAAGTATATTATTGTTTGTTGCCTATCAAAGTTATGCGGCCTATAGCTAGGCTTTTCGTTTGACGGTGCAAAGGTAATACCATTTTTTGAATAATCCTAAATTTTCGCTCGAAATTTTCGGTTCAACAGCCAGTTTGCATTTTTTCGGCTTGAAAAAATCAGCTGTTGCAGTTGAAAAATGCTATTTCTCGCGGAAGAAGAGGTTGATGGGTGTGCCGGTGAGGGTCCAGTGCTCGCGGATCTTGTTCTCGAGATAGCGCTTGTAGGGGTCGCGTATCCACTGCGGCAGGTTGCAGAAAAAGATGAACGTGGGCGTGTAGGCCCCTTTGAGCATGGTGACGTATTTGATTTTGACGTATTTGCCCTTGATGGCCGGTGGCGGGAAGGCTTCGATGGCCTCGTGCATCACATTGTTGAGCTGCGAGGTGGGGATCACGATCTGGCGGTTTTTGCACACCTCGATGGCCGTTTCGAGCACCTTGTAGATGCGCTGCTTGGTGAGCGCCGAGCCGAAGATGATGGGGAAATCGGTGAAGGGAGCGAATCGCTCGCGGATGGCGTTCTCCATCGTGGAGATGCTTGCCTGGCTCTTCTCGGCCACGATGTCCCACTTGTTGACGAGCACCACGAGTCCCTTGCGGTTCTTCTGGATGATGGAGAAGATGTTGGCGTCCTGGGCCTCGATGCCTCGAGTGGCGTCGATGAGCAGGATGCACACGTCGCTGTTCTCGATGGCGCGTATGGAGCGCAGCACGGAGTAGTATTCCACGTCTTCGTTCACCTTGTTCTTCTTGCGTATGCCGGCGGTGTCGACCAGGTAGAAGTCGAAGCCGAACTTGTTGTAGCGCGAGTAGATGCTGTCGCGCGTGGTGCCGGCGATGTCGGTGACGATGTTGCGCTGCTCGTCCATGAGCGCGTTGATGAGCGACGATTTGCCGGCGTTGGGCCGGCCCACGATGGCGAATCGGGGCAGCTGGTCGTCGGGCTCGTTGTTGCCGCCTTCGGGCAGGCGGCGCACCACCTCGTCGAGCAGGTCGCCGGTGCCGGTGCCGTTGATGGCCGAGATGCTGAAGGGCTGCCCGAGCCCGAGGGCGTAGAACTCGGCCTCGGCGTAGATGCTCTCGTTGTTGTCGTCCTTGTTGGTGACCACGATGACGGGCTTCTTGGCTTTGCGCAGGATGGCGGCCACGTGGTCGTCGAGGTCGGTGATGCCGTTCTTGATGTCGACCACGAAGAGGATGACGTCGGCCTCGTCGATGGCCAGGTGCACCTGCTTGTTGATTTCGCCCTCGAAGATGTCCTCCGAGTTCACCACCCAGCCGCCGGTGTCGACCACGCTCATCTCCACGCCGTTCCATTCCATTTTGCCGTACTGGCGGTCGCGTGTGGTGCCGCTGGTGTCGTCGACGATGGCAGCACGGGTCTGCGTCAGCCGGTTGAAGAGGGTAGACTTGCCCACGTTGGGCCGTCCCACGATGGCTACTAATCGTCCCATATCAAATGATGTTTGAGGTTTGATGCTGTGAAAAAAGCCGCTTGCTGCGGTGTGTGCCCCTCAAAACGCCCTGCCCGATGCAGGCTCGAGGGTGCTGATTTGCGGTGCAAAAGTACGCACAAATGTTGAAAACACCAAATCTCCCCATTCTTTTTATTCTTTTTGTCCTTATTCTTCGGCAAACGGGCTGTCACGCTCGCGGGGCGAACCCTCGATGGTTCGTTGCTCCCGTGAGCGTGGCAGCCCGTTTAGCGTTTTACGTTTTTGAAGCAGAGGTCAGCACTACCTGACGAGGCGCAAACCGACATCGTTCGCCCCACCATTAGTACGGTGGCGATACGACACACGGCAGCGATAGTTCTGGAAGTCCCACGATCCGCCACGACCCACGTGGTAGGTGCCTGTTTCAGGCCCCTGGGGGTTGTTTTCGGGCGATTCGGAGTAGTAATTATAACTGTGCCAGTCTTGGCACAACTCCCACACGTTGCCGCTCATGTCGTAGAGTCCCAACTCGTTAGGAGCCTTTGTGGCCACCGTGTGCGTGCCATAGTCGGGACTGTCTTCGCCCACGTCTTCGGCATTGTATTCATACCATCCCACTTGGCTGAGGGTGTTGCTCCCGGCATACTTGTAGCCCATGCTCTTGTTGCCGCCTCGTGCGGCGTACTCCCACTCGGCCTCGGTGGGCAGGCGGAAGGTCTCGCCCGTGAGCGCGTTCAGTTTGGTGATGAACTCCTCGATTTCTTCCCACTTCACCTGCTCCACCGGGCGTTTCGGGTTGCCAGTGAAATGGCTCGGGTTGCTGCCCATCACGGCCTGCCACAGTTCCTGCGTCACCTCGGTCTCGCCGATGCTGAAGCTGCTCAACGTCACCTTGTGGGCCGGCTTCTCGTCGCTGTCGGCATCACTGAGCTGCTCCTGGGTCGCACCCATCATGAATGTGCCGCCCTCGACGGACACCATGTTGAACGTGACTCCGTTCACGGTAAAGGTGTTGTCGTCTGTGCCGCCATGGGGCTTGCCCAGCATCACGTTGATGACCTCGTTCAGGTCGTCGATGTCGACCACGCCGTCCCCGTTCACGTCACCGTAAACGCCGCTCGACACACGGTGCGGAGCCGTGAGCGACACACCGCCCACCAGTAGCATTCCACACCCAAAAGCCATCAACAGATGGCGCAAAGAGAATTGTTTTGAAGTTTTGTTCATGATTGTAAGTTTTTGGTTAGTTCTCGGGAAATTTTTTTGCAAAATTACTCCCAAAGGAACAAACTAAGACTTACAATTCTTGCTAATCAACTGACATTGCAATTTTTGTCAGTTGATTCCATCCATTCACTGGGAGTTTTGCCCACAAGAGCTTTGAACGTGCGAAAGAATGATGTCTCGTTAGTAAAGCCTGAATCCAAAGCGATGGAGGCCATCTTGGTTGCTGGATTGCTTCGCATCAGCTGCTTGGCGTGTTCGATGCGGTAGCCATTGACATACTGGGTGAAGGTGAGTCCGCGTTGTGACTTGATACTTTCAGAGACGGTGCGTGAACTTGTATGCAGGGCTTTTGCCACGTCGGCCACCTTCAGGTCGCCGCGCAAGAATACTCGTTCCTGCTCCATCAGTGACTCTATGCGTTGCATGAGGGTCTCGTTGACTGTGTCGGTGCTTGTGCTATCGGCCGTTTCTACCGTCACAGAAGGTACTGCCGATTCGGTTGACATCAGGGGTTCTGCGTTCACTGTGTGCTTCTTGCGGCAGCGCAATGCGAATATTGCACAGATGCCTATGGCCACCAAGCCCAGCACCCCTAATAGCAGCCACAGCCATGGGAATGCAGTGGCGGCAGGGCTGGCAGGAGCGACGTGCAGCAGCACCGCCGAGGCTTGAGGCGTGAAATTGTTGTTGGCAAAGCCGCCAGCCATCAGCAGGTTGCCCTCGGCAGTCAGGATGGGAGTTTGCAAGCCTATGTTTTCCAGAGGGTCGGTATAGTAGAGCGTGAGCGGGGCGGGCTGGTGTGTATAGTCAACAGCCAGCACGTAAAGTCGCCCATTGCCATTGCCGACGATGTAGCCGCGCCGGCTCTGGCGGTCGACGATGACGGTGGTGAAATACTCAATATCCCCGAATTGGCAGCTGATGGGTATGGGGCAGGAAGTGGGTATGATGGAGAAGTGCCCGTTGTGCACCCGTGCGACGGCCATCTGCCCCTGCTCATCGCAAACGGCCATCAGATAGTCGTATTGGCCAGTGGCCTCATCGCCGATAAAACTGTCGGCACTGCGGTGCTCTACCTTCAGGAGACTGCGCAGCGGTTTCCACTGTTCAAAGAAGGGCAGCGTGAAGGCATCGCCCTTCAGCCGGTCGATGACAATGGTGTCGAATGGCTCTCCATATTCGTCCAAGCCTCCGAGGATGATGGCGTCGTCGAGCCCCATGCGGAATATATAAGGTAAGGTTCGCGCAACAGCGACATCCTTGACCTTCGTACATTGCCTGCTGCCCTGATAGCACTCAATGCCGTCGCGGGCATACCAGTTGCCACTTATGATCACCTTGCCACTGTCCATTTCCAGGCATTCAGCCCAGGTGCGCTTATTCTCCAGGCTGCCATACCCCTCGAAGGTGTGCGTATGAGGGTGATATAGCTCGAAGGAAAAGGTTTGGCCTATGCCCAGGGGCTGCTCATGACCACCGGCAATGAGCACCTGCCCATTGCGCATGGGGATGGCGAAACCTTCATCGTGTGTGTACGCTGTTGTCAGGAGATGCCACTGCCCGTCGCGATAATACTCGGCAGTGGGCGTGGGCACGAAACCTGAGGAGTGGCCGCCAACCACCAGGGGCTCGTTGCCTGCAAGGATGGTGGAGTGACCACAGCGAGCCACGTTCAGGTTGGGCAGGCGTTCTGTTTCAATGTGTATTTCAGGGCATGCCGCAACTGAATCTACCCCTGCAGCCGACAAGGCCGGCAGAAAGGTTGGCAAGCCGAGCAACAACAGACTCAAACAGAGGTTTCTAAGCATTTCTGTTAGGTGTATTGCTGGTGTGAGTTCTGCGGGCTTCATATTAAGCTCCCAATCGGTCGGTGAGGGCACCGCGTCAGTCGATGTAGCCGAAGGTGCGGAGTTTGTTCTCCTGGTTGCGCCAGTCGCGCTCCACCTTGACGTACAGCTCGAGGTAGACGCGCTTGTCGAAGAAGCGCTCGATGTCCTTGCGCGCCTCGATGCCCACGTGCTTGAGTTTGCGCCCCTGGTGGCCGATGATGATGCCCTTCTGCGAGTCGCGCTCCACGTAGATGACCGCCATGATGTGGATGGCGGTGTCGCTCTCGTCGTACTTTTCGACGATGACCTGTGTGGCGTAGGGCACCTCCTTGTCGTAGGTGAGCAGGATTTTCTCGCGCACGATTTCGGTGACGAAGAAGCGCGCGCTGCGGTCGGTGAGGGCGTCTTTGCCGAAGTAGGGCGGGCTCTCGGGCAGCAGTTCCACGATGCGGCTCATCAGATTGTCGACGTTGAAGTTCTCGGTGGCGCTGGTGGGGAACACCTCGGCGTGCGGCAGCAGTTGCTTCCACTGGTCGATGAGCCGCAGCAGGTCGTCGTTGCCTTTGAGCAGGTCTATTTTGTTGATGACCAGCAGCACGGGTATCTTTTCGCGCGCCACCTTGTCGAGGAAGTCCTTGTTCTTGTCGGGGCTTTCGACCACGTCGGTCACATAGAGCAGGATGTCGGCGTCGACGAGTGCCCCGGTCGAGAAGTCGAGCATGCTCTCCTGCAGCTTGAACTTGGGCTTGAGCACGCCGGGCGTGTCGCTGAACACGATTTGGTAGTCCGGTCCGTTGACGATGCCCATGATGCGGTGGCGGGTGGTCTGCGCCTTGCTGGTGATGATCGACAGCCGCTCGCCCACGAGGCGGTTGCTCAGCGTGGACTTGCCCACGTTGGGGTTGCCCACAATGTTGACAAATCCTGCGCGGTGGGGCTTGTCGGGTGCGCTGTCGGGCGCTGGTGCCTGCTGCTCTTGCGGGGCGGGCAGGGGTTGTTGGTTGTCTTGTTGCATGTCCATATTGCTAAACACGCAAGGACACCCAGGCGTTGCGTGCGCGAGGGGTCCTTGCGTGGAGGGGTAGTTGCGGGTGTTACTTGACCACAAGGAATTTGGTCACGACGTTGCTGCTCGAGTCGCCGGCGGTGGAGGCCATGACGTAGTACACGCCGGTTGCCACGCGCTCGCCGTTGGTGCCGCAGCAGTCCCAGGTGGCGATGCCGCCGTTGCTGCGCATCTGCTTGACGACGTTGCCCGCCGAGTCGGCGATTTTGACCAGGGTGTTGTCGGGCAGGCCGTTGATGGTGAGTAGTCCGGTGAATTCGGGACGCACGGGGTTGGGATAGCAGTGCACGTTGCTCAGGTCGCTCGACGCGGCGCTCGTGCCGTCGATGAACTCGGCCACGCCGCTCGAGGTGACGAAGAACACCGAGTTGGAGTTGGTGTCGCAGGTGACGCTGAACACGAGGTCGGAGGGCAGCAGGCTGTTGCTCGAGTTGAACTGCTGCAGCACCTGTGTGCCGTCGGGGCTCACCTTGTAGGCACCGTTGGAAGTGGCAATCCACGCGCAGTTGTTCTTGTCGAAGGCGAAGCCGTTGATCGACAGGCCCTCGAGCAGGTAGTCGGCCAGTCCGGTGCCGTCGTTGCGGGGCACCTTGATGTGGTTGACGGTGGTGTTGCCGTTGAACACCTCGTTGGGGTCGAATTCCACCACGCCGTCGAGTCCGAGCCAGATGTGTCCGTTGTTGCTCACGCCCATGCCGCGCAGATAGGTCCAAGTGACCGACTTGCCGTCCTGGTCCACGAAGCTGGTGAACGTCTTGACGGTGGGGTTGGCGGTGGTCATGCCGTCGCGCCACATGAAGATGGGCCGGTTGCTGCCGCCGTCGTTGTAGAGCTTGACGTCGTTGTTGCCCACCACAAAGGAGCCGCGCTTGAACTCGCCGGCTCCGATGCCGGAGATGGTGACCTTCTTCCAGTCGGCCTTGACCACTGGCTCGGAGCTGTTGACCTTGGACTTGGGAAGCACCACCACGTTGGTGTTGCCGCTCGGCAGCTGCGACTGCGAGTCGTAGCCGTACACCACCCAGAGGTTGCCCTCCTTGTCGAAGGCTGTGGCACCGCGGTAGCGGCCGCCGGGGGTGTTGGTCTGCGTGAAGATGTCGGTGGTGTGGCCGTTGGTCACCTTATAGACACCGGCGGCGCGGGTGCTGAAGAAGTAGGTGTTGGCGTCGTTGGGGTTGAAGGTGATGGGGTAGGCGCTGTAGTTCTTGAAGTCGGTGCCCAGGCGGTCGGGGGTCTCGTTGCGCCAGGTGGTGCCGTCGTAGGTGCTCACCTCCATCAGGTTGCAGTCGGCCGAGCTGGAGTTCAGGAAGTTGTCGGCGCTCGTGTGGATGTACACCTTGTTCTGCCCGGGGTTGAACATCGACCAGAAGGGGAGTCCGGAGATAGTGATGCTGTTGGGGCGGTAGAAGTTGGCGTTGTCGCCGTCCTTGTGCAGACCGTTGGCGCTCACCACCCACTTGGAGCCGTCGCCGCTGGGGGCGCAGGAGTAGAGGTCGTTGGCAGCCACTTCGAGTCCATCATCGGGGGTGCCGTTGCTGTCGAAGGTGTAGAGGTAGAATTTGGAGCCGCTATTGTAGTTGCCCAGGAATCCTCCGTTCTTGGTGGGCTGTATGGCACCGCGCACACCGCCGGTGCCCACACCCTTCCATGTGGCCTTGGGAGTCGTGACGGTGCCGCCAAGGGTGCCCACGTAGCACTTGGTGGCGTGGTAGGCGAAGAGCTTGGTGTTGTTGATCGGGCGCAGGCGGCCGTTGGCCAGCGGCGAGTTGGTGGTGGCCCACACCGAGAGTGCGTCGTGCGAGCCGGTGGCGCTCGACACGTAGATGGTGCCGTCGATCACCGCCACCAGACGCTCGCCCACCACGATGAGCGACGAGAAGGGCTTGTAGTAGAGGTGCGACTCCTTGATGATGAACTGCGAGTCGTCGACCACCACGTAGCCGAAGTCGGTGGCCACGAGCATGGTGCCGTCGCCGGGGAAGGTGACATCGTTCACCTTTTTCGATGAGGTAACCACAGCGTCCTTGATTTCGGGCATGTTCACGATTTTGCCTTCGGCGGTGATCACGTCGATGTTGGAGTTGGCGTAGGTCACCACCAGGTAGCGCTTGGTGTAGTTGTAGTAGATGTCGGAGATGTTGATGTCCGACAGATAGTTGCGCCGGTCGAGCGATTCGTTTTCCTGGGTGCTCTTGTCGAAGCAGAAGAGGCATCCACTGGCCAGGTAGTACACCTTGTCGCCCGTGTCGATGCAGTTCTGGGCTTGCGCGGCCACAAAGGTGGAGTGAATGCGCCAGTCGCCGGTGGTGTATTGCGCCCGCAGGCTCAATGGAGCCACGAGCAGCATGAGGATAAGAAGTTTTTTGATCATAGTATCCTGGGTGTTGTATTTATTCTTTAATCTATAACGGCAATTTCGCTGTCAAATTGCATGCTGGTCAACAAATTGTTTGCCTGTTAGCCTTTCGTGGGGTTTGTGGCGGTGGTCGGCGGCGCTGTCAGTGGCGCAGCTGGCACTGCCTGACGGCTGTCTCGCGGTTGGTGAAAGTGAGCAGCCCCCACTCGCCGGTGAGCTCGCTCTCGTAGCGGATGTGCATGCGCTGCGCGGGCATCCAGTCCACCACGACGCGGGCCACGGCCGGCTCGGCGTTGCCGCTCGAGGAGGCCACGCCGGGCTTCTCGACCAGGGTGGCTTTGTCGTCGATGAGCGTGGCCACGAGGTTGACCGTTTCGCCCGGGCGGAGCATCAGGCCTTGCCGCTCGATGAGCACGGTGCCGTCGGGGCGGCCGCTGAGCCGCACCCAGTGGTCGTTGTCGTCGCGCTCGGCCACATCGGCGCTCACGTCGAAGGCCGCCAGATGGCTGCGTGCCGCCGAGCGGTCGCTGCGGCCGAATATCAGGCCCACCAGCGCGAAGGCCACAAACAGGGCCAGCACATAGAATTCTATCGAGTGGATGTCGATCATGAGGCGATGACAGATGCAGTGTGGCAGGGTTTTTAGGTGGGTTCTATAAATTGCTTGCGCCGAATTGGGCTTGATTGCTGAGCAGGTTTTGGCTCAAGCTGCGCCAGGCAGTAGCGGGCTACGGTTCAAGCTGTTGAGACAAAAGATGCCAGCAAGCAACCCAAGGCGGCCAAAATCATTCATTGCTTTTTTGCAATTTATAGAACCCACCTTTATTATTTGATCACCAGCACCTCGGCCTGTGCCTCGGTGGTGTAGGAGCCATCGGGCTGCTGCACGCGTATGGCGTAGCGGCCGGTCTCGACGCGGTCGCCGTCGGTGCCGCAGCAGTTCCAGGCGCAGCCCGCTGTGGCCTCGAATTCGGCCACCAGGGTGCCGGCCATGTCGGTGACGCGTACCATGCTGCCGGGCTTCACGCCGGTGATGGTCACCAGGCCGGTGAAGTCGGGGCGCACGGGGTTGGGATACACCGTCACCGCGTTGCCGCTGCCCGCAGGCGCGTCGGCGGTGTCGTCGATATATTCCACCACGCCATGGCTGGTCATCACCATCAGGTGGCCGGTATCGCCCATCGGGCACACGGAGTAGACGGTGTTCGACGGCAGCGCGCTGTTGCTCGTGTCGAAGTGCTTGAGTTCCTCGGTGCCGTCGGCATTGATCAGGTAGAGCCCGTTGTTCTTGGTGCTCACCCACTTGCGGTTGAGGTGGTCGACGTCGATGTGGCAGATGCCCACGCCGCTGAGGGTGTAGTCGCCCACCGAGTTGCGGGGTCGCACCACGTGCAGGTCGCCGTCGAAGGCTCCCGTGGGGTCGAAGTAGTACAGGTAGCTCGAGCCCACCCACACGAGGCCGGTGCTGTCGGCCGTCATGGTGGGGGTGCTCACGCCGTTGTCGAACTGGTTGCCCTCTTGGTCGATCATGTAGTTGTGCTGCCGTGCCTCGGGCTCGCTGTCGATGGGGCCGCGCCAGCAAATCAGGTAGTTGTTACCGAAGTTGCCTGGCGTATAGACCTTGACGTCGCCTCGGCCGATGGCAAACGAGCTGAATTTCGAACTGGTGATGTTGGTGGTTCCGGGCAGGGCGTAGCTGTACCAGTCGTCGATGGTCACGGCGTTGTCGAGCGCGAGTTTGCTGGCCGGTAGCACCATGGCGGCCTTCTCCACGGCGTTCTTTTCGGGGTCGCCTTTCGAGAGGTCGTCCGACTCCACGAACCACAGGTTGCCCTGCGAGTCGAGTCCATAGCCCTGCAAGCAGCGGTAGTATTTGCCGCCCTTGGTGTTGCTGGGTGCCATGACGGTGGAGTTGCGCTCGTCGTAGACGGCCACGACGGTGTCGTTCTTCACCTTCACACCGCCGCTGAACCAGGTGCCCACATACCATGTGTTGGGCTCACGCGGGTCGAACACCGGCTGCCAGCCGCTGCTGTTTTTCATCGCCTTCACGGCACTGGTCCATTTGCAGCCATTGTTGCGCCAGGTCTCGCCGTCGTAGGTGAAGGCGGTGAGTTGGGTGGCGTTGGTCGACGCTTCGGTCACCAGGCCCGTGTTGGCCGTGTTGGTCAGGTAGAGCTTGCCGTTGTGGGGGTTGTAGGCCGCCCAGTAGGGCAGGGCCAGCTCGATGCCGTTGATTTTGTGGTACACCGTGGGGGCGGTGTTCTTGAACAGGCCGTTGGCGCCGAGGCCCCATAGGGTGCCGTCGCCGGTGGAGCAGCTCGAGAACAGGCCGTTGCCGGCGCCGGTGCGCTTCCTGAAGTCCTGGCCAGCGGTGTCGGTGGTGTAGTAGTCCTTGTTGGTCGACACGGTGTTGAACAGGAAGCCGGTGGGCGTGTCCTGGATGGTGATGGGCGGGTTGCTGGCGTTGTATTTGGCCAACTTCAAGAGCTGCGTCGTGGTCACCACGTCGCCGCGCACGTCGTAGCGCTTGACGTAGGTGCTGTCGAAGGTGCATCCCAGCGAGAGCAGCAGGGTGCTGTCGTTGGCGGCGCGCAGGCAGGCGTAGGCAATCTCGACCGGCTCTTTGTCAAGATAGGGGTACCAGTTGTAGTTGTTGTAGGTGTAGTGGTCGTCCCACTTGCTCAGTTCGCGGTTTTTGACCGTCATGGCCGCCTTGAAGGTGCCGAAGGTGGTGGGGTTGACGGTGGGGCTCAGGTAGAGGCTGTCGCCAATCACGGCCGCCAGTCCGCCGCCCATCTCGACGAGCGAGGTGACCGGCTTGCCGTAGTTGAGCGACTTCTCGACGCGCAGCGTCTCGTCGTTCACCACCATGAAGCCGAAATTGGTCGACACATACATGCGGTTGTCGTGTCCGAAGGCCACATCGTTCACCTCCTTGTCGCCGTCGAGCACGAAGTCCGACAGCGCGGGCAGGTTGACAATCGAGCCGTCGGCCTTGAGCACGTCGATGTTGGAGTTGCCGTACACAATCACCATGTATCGCCGGTCGGCGTTGTAGTAGATTTGCTTCACCAGCACGTCCGACAGGCCGTTGGACGTGGAGAGCATCTCGGTGGCACCCGTGGTCTTGTCGTAGCGCAGCAGCTTGTTGCACACCAGCTGGTAGACACAGTTGTCGGCGTCCACGATGGTCTTGATCATGCCTCCCGAGAATTGTGGGTGCACTTTCCAGCTCTCGGCGTGGGTGGCAAGCGTGGCGAGCAGCAGCACTGCCAGGATTAATTTCTTGAACATGATTATCGTTGTTTTTCGTATTTCCGGTTGTTGCGCTGGCGGGCAGTGGGGCCCGTGTGGCCGCGCGGCTCAGCGTGCGGCGGCCCGCTCCACCCACTGCTTCACTTCGTCGGCCGTGGGGGCCTTGTAGCCCAGCTTGTACTTCTTGTTGATGTCGAGCAGGTCCTGGAAGAGTTTTCCCGGCCGCTCGAGAGCGGCGAGGGCCTCGACGGTGAGCACGCCGGCCTTCTGGATGGGGGCCACCCACTCGGCGGGGATTCCCAGCGCGGTGAAGGCCTCCTCCTTGTCGCGGTGGGCCACCTTCTCGGGACGCATCTGCGGGAAGAGCATCACGTCCTGGATGTAGCTCTTGCCGGTCATGAGCATGGTCAGGCGGTCGATGCCGATGCCTATGCCGCTGGTGGGCGGCATGCCGTATTGCAGGGCGCGCAGGAAGTCCTGGTCGATGACCATCGCCTCGTCGTCGCCCTTGTCGGCCAGGCGCATCTGCTCCTTGAAGCGCTCCTCCTGGTCGATGGGGTCGTTGAGCTCGCTGTAGGCGTTGGCAAGCTCCTTGCCGTTCACCATCAGCTCGAAGCGCTCGGTGAGACCGGCCTTGCTGCGGTGCATCTTGGTGAGCGGCGACATCTCCACGGGGTAGTCGATGATGAACGTGGGCTGGATGTAGGTGCCCTCGCAGAATTCGCCGAAAATCTCGTCGATCAGCTTGCCCTTGCCCATGGTGTCGTCCACCTCGAGGTTGAGTTCGCGGCACACGCCGCGGATCTGCGTCTCGTCCATGCCCTCGAGGTCGTAGCCCGTCTTCTCCTTGATGGCGTCGAGGATGGGCAGGCGGCGGTAGGGGGCCTTGAAGCTGATCACCTTGCCGTCGATCTCGCTCTCGGGCTTGCCGTTCACGGCGATGCAGATGGTTTCGAGCAGACGCTCGGTGAAGTCCATCATCCAGTTGTAGTCCTTGTACTGCACATACAGCTCCATGCAGGTGAACTCCGGGTTGTGGTTGCGGTCCATGCCCTCGTTGCGGAAGTTCTTGCCTATTTCATACACGCCCTCGAAGCCGCCCACAATCAGCCGCTTGAGGTAGAGCTCGGTGGCGATGCGCATATACATGTCAACGTTCAGGGCGTTGAAGTGGGTGATGAACGGGCGCGCGCTGGCGCCGCCGGCTATGCTCTGCAGCGTGGGCGTCTCCACCTCGGTGTAGCCGGCATCGTCGAGCACACGGCGCATGGTCTTGAGCACGGTGGCGCGCTTGAGGAAGGTGTCCTTCACGCCGTCGTTGACGATGAGGTCCACGTAGCGCTGGCGGTAGCGCAGCTCGGGGTCGTCGAAGGCGTCGTACACCTGGCCGTCCTTCACCTTGACCACCGGCAGCGGACGCAGCGACTTGCTCAGCAGCTTGAGCGACTGCGCGTGGACGCTGATTTCGCCCGTCTGCGTGCGGAACACGAAGCCCGTCACGCCCACAAAGTCGCCCATGTCGAGCAGCTTCTTGAACACCACGTTGTAGAGGTCCTTGTCCTCGCCCGGGCACAGGTCGTCGCGGCTGATGTACACCTGCACGCGGCCGTGGGAGTCTTGCAGCTCCATGAACGAGGCCTTGCCCATGATGCGCCGGCTCATGATGCGTCCGGCTATGCTCACGTGGCGCTGCTCCGCGGCATCGTCGGCATACTGCCCGCGGATGTCGTCGCTGTAGGCGTCGACAACGAATTCCTCGGCAGGGTAGGGGTTGATGCCCATCTCGCGGAGGGTGTTCAGGCTGTTGCGGCGCACGATTTCTTGTTCACTCAGTTCCAGTATGTTCATTGTCTTGATGCTTTCTTTTGTCGGGGTTAATGGGTTTGCTGTTGTTGTTGTGGCGGGCCGTTATCGCGTGCTGTCGCGCTTCTCGGTTCTCACCTCGCGGGCGATGTCGCTCACGCCCTTGCTGATTTTCTCGTTGAGGGCGATGGCGAAGTCGTCGCGCATGTCGCGGCTGCCGTAGTAGTCCTTCGCCTTGTCGATGAGTTGCTGCAGCTCTTGCGTGTCCTGCTCGCGGTCGGTGCCGGCGAGCATGTTGCGCGATATGGCCATGCTGCGCTCGGCGAGCGCCGTGGCGTCGGCCTCCAGGTCGCCGGTCAGCCCCTCGGGCACGGCGGCCCCGGCCTGCTGCTCGGTGGCCGTGACAGCCGTCGAGCCACTCTGGGTGTTACCACTATTTTCACACGAAGCCAGGCTCATTGCCACAAGGGCAACGGCCGTCAATAACGTCTTTTTCATTCTTTCTATTCAAAATCAAAGTGCAAACTTACTGAAAGTTGCGCTAACTGCAAAATATTTGCCCGTTTTTTCCGAATTTTTAGGCATAAGGGCATGATAATGATGCGGGAGCATAAGCGTTGGCCTAGGCCGGCCGGTGCTATAGACACAATGGCAGAAGGCCCAGCTGCAAAAAAACGGCGTTTAAGCGGCCAGGGTGGACACACAACGGTGCATATGCGCCAAAAAATGACGTTTTTTCGGCTCTTCTGTTGCCCATTTCAGCTTTTTCGAGTAAATTTGCCAATCATTTGCCAAACGCAACGATTATTTAACTCTATAACATTTCACTATGAACGACTTGAAATCCTATCTCGACACCGCCGAGAAGAAAATGAAGGAAGCCGTGGCCTTCCTCGACGACTCGCTGGCCCACATCCGCGCCGGCAAGGCCAATGTGAAAATCCTCGACGCCATCCGCGTGGACTACTACGGCAGCAAGGTGCCCATCGGCAATGTGGCCAACATCAGCACGCCCGACCAGCGCACCATCGCCATCATGCCCTGGGAGAAGAACATGTTCCGCGTGATTGAGAAAGCCATCATCGACTCCAACGTGGGCATCATGCCCGAGAACAACGGCGAGGTGATCCGCCTCAACATCCCGCCCCTGACCGAGGAGCGCCGCAAGCAGCTCGTCAAGGACTCGAAAAACGAGGCCGAGAAGGCCCGCGTGAGCGTGCGCAACGCACGCCGCGAGTGCATCGACGGACTGAAGAAGGCCGTGAAGGAAGGCATGAGCGAAGACGTGTCGAAAGACGGCGAGGAAAAAGTGCAGAAGCTCCACGACAAGTACATGAAGCAAATCGACGAAGTGTTCGCCGCCAAGGAGAAGGAAATCCTCACCGTCTGACGCGGTGGCAATCATTCGGCGCAGGGCCAACCTGCGGCAGCACACCGGCTCCGTGTTGCCAAGGCGATGCGGAGCCGGTGGAGTGCATGCCCCCGCCACCCATGCCAGCAAAATCAGACAACGAAGGCAACAAAAGGACAATCTTTCACAAGCAACCGAATTCAACTGTTGCCGCTAGTTGTCCTTTGTTGTCTGAATTGCCGAGGGTGTATTGTGGAACATTGACTGCGCTTGCCCTTGACAGCTGGATGTTGCGCAAGTGGCGTTGAAGCCCACCGCGAGCACTGGTGCCGACTACTTGGCATTTATATTTCGTTGTTAATTAATAGAATAAGGTGGTGCTGGCAGCCTAATCCGTGCGTTTCGGCTTGCGCATGGCGCATCGGGCAAAATCAGAAAAATGCAGCGAAAAGCGATTTTTTTGCCGAAAAATTTGGCCAGTCCAAAAAGTCGTTGTAATTTTGCACCACATTTCGCGAAGCGAGATGCATCTCTGCCTCAATAGCTCAGTTGGTTAGAGCACATGACTGTTAATCATGGGGTCGTTGGTTCAAGTCCATCTTGAGGCGCTCAAAGTCCCGGGCACAGGACTATAAACTGCTCATTTTTGCTTCAATAGCTCAGTTGGTTAGAGCACATGACTGTTAATCATGGGGTCGTTGGTTCAAGTCCATCTTGA
>CAMVDK010000045.1 GCA_947166165.1 uncultured Porphyromonadaceae bacterium | reverse complement strand
GTGTTCGTATGTCTAAAAAACCACCGGCCAGCAAAGCCCTTATGTCCTTATAGTCAAAAAAGAGTCCTGGGGCGGTTCTCGTTTGCAAAAAATTTGCAAAAGGGAATTCCGCAGAAACCGCTCTATCGCTCACTTTCTGCACCTTGTTAATAACTTTTTGATGAAAAAACGTAAATTAACGAATTTAGAAATGCAAATTATTGGGAAATTGTTTGTAATTTTACACGCTGAAATTTAGGCCGCCCGGGCGGCTATGGATTTCGGCCACTGTTTTCGGGTAGTGGAAGTGAGAATTTTTGGACAACGAACCGGTTTTTCAATCCTCGTGACGCATTATGCAACAGACTGTGTATCACATTCCTGCGCTGCTGGAGCCCTGTATGGAGGGTCTGGCCATCGATGGCGGCGGCACCTATGTCGACGCCACCTTTGGCGGAGGCGGGCACAGCCGCGCCATCCTGGAGCGGCTGGGGGCGGAGGGCCGTCTGCTGGCCTTCGACCAGGATCTAGACGCGAGGGCCAACTGCCCCGACGACGAGCGGTTCACCTTTGTGCACGGCAATTTCGCGTTCATGCGCAACTTTCTGCGCTTCCACGGCGTGGAGCAGGTGGACGGCATACTGGCCGACCTGGGGGTGTCGTTCCATCACTTCGACACGGCGGAGCGTGGTTTCAGCTTCCGCGCCGACGCTCCGCTGGACATGCGCATGAACCGCGGCGCGCTCACCGACGCGGCCACGCTGCTGGCCACGGCGAGCGAGGAGCGGCTGGCCGAGGTGCTGTATCTCTACGGCGAGCTGCGCCAGAGCCGGCGCATGGCGGCGGCGATTGTGGCGGCACGGCAGCGGCGGCCCATCGTCACCACGGGCGAGCTGATCGAGGTGGTGGCTCCGCTCATCAAGCCGGCGCAGCAGAAGAAGGAGCTGGCGCAGGTGTTCCAGGCACTGCGCATCGAGGTGAACCACGAGCTGGCGGCGCTGCGCCGGATGCTGGAGCAGGTGCCGCAGGTGCTGCGCCCGGGCGGACGGCTGGCGGTGATCACCTATCACTCGCTGGAAGACCGCATGGTGAAGAACTTCATCCGCACGGGCAACGTGGAGGGCCGGGTGACGAAGGACTTCTACGGCCGCATGGACACGCCGCTGCGGGCGGTGAACAACCGCGTGATTGTGCCCGACGACGCCGAGGTGGAGCGTAACCCCCGCTCGCGAAGCGCCAAGCTGAGGGTGGCTGAACGGTTGTTTTAATTCACAATGCACAATGCACAATTTCGCAATGCACAATGAGACTGTTTTAGGACATAAGAACATAAGAATTTTAAAAAGGAACATAAGTATCATGTTGGCAAGCGGGAAAAGATCTCATCTTTTGTTCTTTACTCCACTCGGACTTAAAGGCTTTTGTTCTTTTGTCTTGAAACCTGAATGATATTCTAACTGTAACAGCTATTGACGATGAACGACGATATTGACACTCGAGACAGAATCGACGATGAGGCAGCGGCGGCCCAGGAGGCGGCAACCCAGGAGGCGGCGGTCCAGGGCGAGGGCGGCGGCCGGCGGCGCAAGGGCCAGCGGCGCAACGAACGCTCGCAACGGGCGCAGCAGGCGCTCAAGGGCGTGTGGCAGGGGCGCATCCTGTCGCTCGAGCTGTTCCGGCGCAATTTCCTCTACATCATCGTCATCGTGGGCATGCTCCTGATGTATATCGGCAACAAGTTTGAGTGCCAGAGCAAGATGGAGCAGGTCATGGCTCTGAAAAAGGAACTCGACAATGCCAAGACCGACTGTGTGAACGCAAGCGCACGCTACAATTCCAAGATACGAGAGAGCCAAATGAAGGCCCTGGTCGACACCATGCACATCGACCTCACGGCTCCTGATCAACCACCTTATCATCTTTATAAAAAATGAAAAGCAAACGTCAAAACAACAAGAAACACATCTTTCTGCGCTACATCGTGGTCGTGGCGGCCATGCTGCTGTTTTCGGCCTACGTGGTGTGGGGTCTGATGCGCACCACCGTGGTGCAGGTCGACGAATGGAACAAGAAGGCCGACCAGCTGCTCACCGACTCCACGGCCATCGAGCCCGAGCGCGGCAAGCTGCTGGCCGACAACGGCACGGTGCTGGCGGCGAACCTGAACTTCAACACCGTGCGCATCGACTGGGGCGACGTGGCCAAGCGCGACAGCATGTTCCGCATGGGTCTGCCGGCGCTGTGCGACAGCCTGGCGGCCTTCGACCCCAGCCGCGACGCCAAGCAATGGCGCGACGAGCTGCTGCGCGCCTACGAGCAGCGCGTGAAGGGTCACCACAACCACGCCTACCGCCTGTTCCGCCGCATGCTCACCAACAACGAATTCGAGCGCGTGCACGCGTTCCCCTATTTCTCGCTGAACAAGAGCGGCCTCTACGCCGAGCCGGAGCAGCGGCGCACGAAGCCCTACGGGACGATGGCCTCGCGCAGCATCGGCTTCGTGGGGCGCGACTCGCTCAGCAGCGAGCGTCACGGCCGCGCGGGTCTGGAGATGGCCCTCGACAGCCTGCTCTACGGCAAGCCCGGCGTGGCCAAGCGCATCCAGCTCAACTCGGGCATCGTCAACGCCGAGAGCGTGCCCGCCGTCAACGGCTACGACATCACCACCACCATCAACGTGGCCCTGCAAGACATCGTGGAGACCGAGCTCTACAACATGTGTGTCGAAACCGAGTCGGAATGGGGCACCTGCGTGCTCATGGAGGTGGCCACCGGCGAAATCAAGGCCATCAGCAACCTGGAGAAGAGCAAGACGGGCGACGGCTACATCGAGGGACGCAACAACGCCGTGCTGGGCTACGAGCCGGGGTCGGTGATGAAGCCCATCTCGATGATGGTGGCCCTGGAAGACGGCATCGTCAGCAACATCGACTCGCTCATCACCACCGGCTCGGTGTGGAACTACGAGGGGCGCCCCATCCGCGACCCGCACGGCGGCGCGCAGCTCAGCCCGAGGCAAATCATCGAGACGTCGTCCAACATCGGCATGTCGCGCATCATCGCCAGCAAATATGCCAGCGATCCGGGCAAATTCTACGACCGCCTGGCGGGCATGGGCTTCTTCGAGCCCATGCACTCGGGCATCGGCGGCGAGACCACGCCGCGCATCAAGCGGCTGGGCCGCACCCGTGGCGACCGCATCGCGCTCACGCGCATGGCCTTCGGCTATGCCACCGAAATCCCGCCGCTGAGCACGCTGGCCATCTACAACGCCATCGCCAACGACGGCAAATATGTGCGCCCCCACCTGGTGAAGAAACTCTCGCGCCCGGGCGAGCCCGACTCGATTGTGCCCGTGAGCTACATCCGCCAGCAGGTGTGCAGCCCCGAGAACGCCCAGAAGCTGCGCATCATGCTCCACGACGTGGTGTTCGGCAGCCGCGGCACGGCCCGCCGATGGGTGCAGGACGACGAGGTGGAGATTGCCGGCAAGACGGGCACGGCCTACGTGACCGAGGGCGGACAGTACACCACGCGCAAGCGTCTGGCCTTCTGCGGCTTCTTCCCCTACGATAAGCCCAAATACTCGTGCATCGTGCTCATGTCGGGCGCCAACCGTGGCGCCGCCGCCAGCAGCGGCATGGTGCTGAAAAACGTGGCCCTCAAGATGTATGCCCGGGGCCTGCTGGGCGAAGCGCCGAGCTATGCCGCGGCGAGCGTCGACAGCAAGGGCAAGCCCGTGGAGCGGCAGGTGTCGCAGCCCACATTCGCCGCCTCGGCCAGCCCGCGCATGCGCACCAACGTGCAGAACGGGCTCGACATGGACAAGCGCCAGGTCAAGGTGCTCAAGGCGCCCGACAAGCGCTCCGGCGGTGTGCCCGACGTGATGCGCATGAACGTGCGCGAGGCCATTCGCCGCCTGGAGGACGCTGGACTCACGGTGCGCTTCAACGGCCACGGCTACGTGGCCAGCCAGAGCCTGGCGCCCGGAAGCCCCTACGCCCGCGGCCAGGTCATCAACCTGGGGCTGAGAAACTGACATTCAATCCATGTTTGGGGGCTATAACGGTATGAATCGTTGCCCCCGCCTATAACCATCAACGATATTCAACGCAACGAAGATGAAACAACTCAAAGAACTGATAGCACCGCTGGCCGAGGCACAAGTGACGGGCAACGCCAGCGTGGAGATAGCCGATGTGGTGTGCGACTCGCGCCTGGTGGGCGCCGGAGCGCTGTTTGTGGCCGTGCGCGGCGTGGCGGTCGACGCCCACCGCTTCATTGCCGACACCATCCGCCAGGGAGCCGTGGCGGTGGTGTGCGAGGAGCTGCCCGCCGAGCTCACCCCGGCGGTGACCTACGTGCTCGTGCCCGACAGCACCGTGGCCCTGGCACTGATTGCCAACGAGTGGTACAGCCGCCCGAGCGAGCGGCTCAAGCTCGTGGGCGTGACCGGCACCAACGGCAAGACCACCACCGCCACACTGCTCTACGAGCTGTGTCATCTGCTGGGCCACAAGGCCGGCCTGCTGTCCACCGTGCGCAACATGGTCGACCTCACCGAGCATCCCGCCAAGCAGACCACGCCCGACCACCTGACGCTGTGCCGGCTGCTGCACGACATGGTGGAGGCCGGCTGCGAATACGCCTTCATGGAGGTGAGCTCGCACGCCTGCGTGCAGCACCGCATCGACGGACTGCACTTCGCCGGTGGCGTGTTCACCAACCTGACGCGCGACCACCTCGACTTCCACAAGACCGTGGACAGCTACATAGCGGCCAAGAAGATGTTCTTCGACCAGCTGCCGTCCGACGCCTTCGCCCTGGTGAACGCCGACGACAAGGTGGGCGACGTGATGCTGCAGAACACACGCGCCCGGCGGCTGCACTACTCGCTGCGCACGATGGCCGACTACACCTGCCGCGTGGTGGAGGACCGCCTCGACGGCATGTCGCTCCAGCTCAACGGTCGCGAACTGGAGGTGCAATTCGTGGGACGGTTCAACGCCTACAACCTGACGTCGGTCTACGGCGCCGCGTGCCAGCTGGGCTTTGAGCCAGGCGACGTGCTGGTGGCCATGAGCAGGCTGGTGCCCGTGACCGGGCGCTTCGAGACGCTGCGCTCGCCCTCCGGCTACACCGCCATCGTCGACTACGCCCACACGCCCGACGCGCTGGTCAACGTGCTCGACACGCTGCGCGAGGTGCTCACCGGCACGCGTGGCCGCATCATCACCGTGTGTGGCTGCGGCGGCGACCGCGACGCCGGCAAGCGGCCCATCATGGCCCGCGAGGCGGCACGGCGCAGCAGCCAGCTCATCCTCACGAGCGACAACCCCCGCAGCGAGGACCCCAACCAGATTATCCGCGAAATGTGGGCCGGCCTCGACGACGCCCAGCAGCTCATGACCATCAAGGTGCCCGACCGGCACGACGCCATCGGCCTGGCGTGCCGTCTGGCCCAGCCCGGCGACGTGGTGCTCGTGGCCGGAAAGGGACATGAGCCCTACCAGGAGGTGAAGGGCGTGCGCCACCACTTCGACGACCGCGAGGAGGTGCTGGCCGTCTTCAAGGCCGAAAAGGCCCGCCTGTGAAGCCTCACCCAGACGAATAAAACCCGACATTAACTATAATAGCTATGCTGTACCACCTGTTTCAATATCTCGAGCAATACGACGTGCCTGGAGCGCACCTGTTCGACTACATCACCTTCCGCGCGGGCATCGCGCTGGCGCTGTCGCTGTTCATCGCCATCGTGGTGGGCGGGCCCATCATCCGCCGCCTGCGCATCTACTACTCGCGCAAGGGCGGCGAGAACCAGCGCGACCTGGACAACGGCGGCAAGGTGACGGCCCACACCAACGCACTGGAAAACATCCAGCTCGTGCTCGACAACATGGACGAGACCAACCTGGAGAAGAAGGCCGACGTGGCCAAGTGCCTGGAGAAGGACCGCAAGTCGCTCACGCCGAGCATGGGCGGAATCATCATCATCGTGGCCATCCTGCTGCCGTGCCTGCTGATGGGCAAGCTCAACAACGTGTACATGCTGCTCATGATCCTGGCCACGCTGTGGTGCGGCGCGCTGGGCTTCCTCGACGACTACATCAAGATAGCGCACCACAACAAGGACGGCCTCAAGGGCAAGTTCAAGGTCATCGGCCAGGTGGGCCTGGGCGTGGTGGTGGCGCTGGTGATGTGGGCCAGCCCGGCCATCGTGATGAGCGAGAACACCGAGGTGCGCGACCCGGCCACCGGCAAGATTGAGGTGGTGCACGCCCAGCAGGTGAAGGGCACGCAGACCACCATCCCCTTCATCAAGAACCACAACTTCGACTACGCCCGTGTGGGCCAATGGCTGGGCGCCGAGGGCAAGACGGCCCGCGCCGTGGGCTGGGTGGTGTTTGCCTGCCTGGCGGTGTTCATCGTGGTGGCCGTGAGCAACGCCGCCAACCTGACCGACGGCTTCGACGGCCTGGCCTCGGGCACGAGCGCCATCTACGGCGTGGCGCTGGCCATCATGGCCTACCTGAGCGGCAACATCATCTATGCCGCCTACCTCAACATCATGTACATCCCCGAGAGCAGCGAGCTGGTGATCTATGCCGCGGCCTTCATCGGGGCCACGATTGGCTTCCTGTGGTACAACAGCTATCCGGCGCAGGTGTTCATGGGCGACACCGGCAGCCTGTGTCTGGGCGGCATCGTGGGCGTGTTCGCGCTCCTGCTGCGCAAGGAGTGGCTGCTGCCCATCCTGTGCGGAGTGTTCTTTGTCGAGGCCATCAGCGTGATGGTGCAGCGAGGCTACTTCAAGTACACCAAGAAGAAGTATGGCACCGGAAGGCGCATCTTCAAGATGGCTCCCCTGCACCACCACTTCCAGATTCCGTCGGGCAAGTTCAAGAACGTGCTCTTCCAGAAGCCCCACAACGCCATACCCGAGAACAAGATTGTGATGCGCTTCCTGCTGGTGAGCATCATCCTGGCCGTGCTCACGTTTGTCACCTTCAAGGTGCGCTGAAGGCTACCGGCACCCCCACACACAACAATCAATCATTTTAACCGACCATAACAACAAAGACATACGACAGCAATGAAACGAATAGCAGTATTAGGCGGAGGCGAGAGCGGCGCGGGAGCCGCTGTGCTCGCCAAGGTGAAAGAGATGGACGTGTTTGTGAGCGACATGGGCACCATCAAGCCCAAATACCAGCAGCAGCTGGAGCGCTACGGCATCGCCTGGGAGCAGGGCGGCCACAGCGAGGCGAAAATCCTCGCGGCCGACGAGATAGTCAAGAGCCCCGGCATCCCCGACACGGCCCCCATCATCGTCAAGGCCAAGCAGCGTGGCATACCCATCATCAGCGAGATTGAGTTCGCCGGGCGCTACACCACCTCGAAGATGGTGTGCATCACCGGCAGCAACGGCAAGACCACCACCACCATGCTCACCTACCACATCCTGCAGAAGGCCGGGCTCGACGTGGGGCTGGCCGGCAACGTGGGCAACAGCCTGGCGCTGCAAGTGGCCGTCGACCCCCACGAGGTGTATGTCATCGAGCTGAGCAGCTTCCAGCTCGACGGCATGTACGACTTCAAGGCCAACGTTGCCGTGCTGCTCAACATCACGCCCGACCATCTCGACCGCTACGACCACTGGATGGAGAACTACGTGGCGGCCAAGTTCCGCATCATCCGCAACCAGACGCCCGACGACGCGTTCATCTTCTGGCACGACGACCCGGTAATTGCCGCCCAGCTCAAGCAGCTGAACGTGGAGAGCCGCATGCTGCCCTTCGCCGACGAGCGCGAGCAGGGCTGCGCGGCCTACGTCGATGGCGGACGCCTGGCCTTCGACCTCGACGGCACGCACTGGGACATGCCCACCAGCGAGCTGGCCCTGCACGGCCGCCACAACCTGTACAACAGCATGGCCGCCGGACTGAGCGCGCAGCTGATGCATGTGAAGAGCGACGTGATTCGCCGGGCGCTGGCCGACTTCCAGGCCGTGGAGCACCGGCTCGAATATGTGCGCACGGTGGACGGCGTGCGCTACGTCAACGACTCGAAGGCCACCAACGTGAACAGCACCTGGTATGCGCTCGAGAGCATGCGCGACCCCGTGGTGCTCGTGCTCGGTGGCAAGGACAAGGGCAACGACTACAGCGAAATTGAGCAGTTTGTGCGCCAAAAAGTGAAGGCCATCGTGTGCCTGGGGGTGGACAACAGCAAGCTCCACGCCTTCTTCGACGGCAAGGTGCCCGTGATCGAGGACGCCGGCTCGATGGCTGAGTGCGTGGCCAAGTGCAAAGCACTGGCCACCAGTGGCGACACGGTGCTGCTGTCGCCCTGCTGCGCCAGCTTCGACCTGTTCAAGAGCTACGAGGACCGAGGACAGCAGTTCAAGGAGCAGGTGGCGCGGTTGTGAATGCACAATTTTTTCAATGCACAATGCACAATTCACAATTTCGCAATGCATAATGCACAATTCACAATGCACAATGAGACTGTTTTAAGACATAAGGACATAAGCATTAAAAAAAGAACATAAGAATCGTGGTACCCCTATCACCTTTTGTTCTTGCCACTACTCAAATATAAAGGCACTTTTGTTCTTTTGCCATCATTTCACAATTCACAATTTTGGGTGTTGGACTAAATAGCACTTAACCTATGACCGAAGAAAAACAGACCCGATTCAATGAGATAGCCCAGAAGCACGGCGACCCATGGATTTGGGGCATCTACCTGACGCTCATCATCATCTCGATAGTGGAGAGCTATAGCGCGGCAAGCCGCGAGGTGGCCGCACACGGCGTTTTCGAGCCCGTGGTGAAGCAGTGCGCCTTCCTGGGCATTGGCGCGCTGATTGTGTATGTGATGCACCGCATCGACTACAACAAGAACTACTTTCTGCTGGCCATGATACCCGGCCTGGCCATTGCCACGCTGGCCATGCTCGTGTATGTGATGTTTTTCGGCGACTTCATCAATGGCGCCCGCCGTTCGTTCCGCATCGCTTTCGTGTCGGTGCAGCCGTCGGAGCTGGCCAAGCTGTCGATAGTCACGCTGCTGAGCTATTTCCTGGCCAAGAACCAGAAGAACCGCGACGTGAGTTGGCGCGGCATCCTGCTCAGCCTGGGGGCCGTGGGGCTGTATGGCCTGCTCATGTTCCGCAGCGGCTTCACCAACACCGCCATCCTGGGCGCCATCAGCCTTTCGATGCTCGTGATTGGCGGCGCGCGGTGGAAGAAAATCGGCATCGTGATGCTGGCCTTCGGCATCGTGGGCGGCGCGGTGCTCGCCCTGAAGGTGCATAACGACAAGACCGACAAGGTGGCCGGCTCCGGCAGCGAACTGGTGGCGCAGAACTCCTCACCCTCGAAAAAGAACGACGAGGACCGCACCCACACGCGCATGAACCGCATCGAACAGTTCATACACAACTTCGACTCGCTGGTCTACATGCCCATCACCGACCAGAACCAGCAGGAGATGTTCTCGCGCATGGCGCAGGCCCACGGCGGCATCCACGGCGTGGGGCCGGGGCGCTCGCGCGAGTGCAGCCGGCTGCCGCTGGCTTTCAGCGACTACATCTACTCCATCATCATCGAGGAGACGGGCTTGATAGGCGGCCTGTTTGTCATGGCCCTCTACCTGTGGCTGCTGGCCCGCGCGGCAATGATTGTCAGGCGCAGCAAGCGCGTGCTGCCCAGCCTGCTCATCATCGGCATGGCCGCCATGGTCACCTATCAGGCACTGTGCCACATCGCCATCAACGTGGGCGTGGTGCCCGTGTCGGGGCAGCCGCTCCCGCTGGTGTCGATGGGAGGCACGAGCATCATCGTGATGAGCATCGCCTTTGGCGTGATGCTGAGCGTGAGCCGCACGATAGCCAACTACAACAACAAGAACAACAAGGCCGAAGAGGCCACGCTTCCCGAAGGCCTCGACGCCGAGAACCCCACGCAAATCGTGCCCAAGCACGTGTGGAAATGAGAAGCGTACACCTATCATCACGACTACTATTATGAGCAACGACAAGCGATTTCTGATCAGCGGCGGCGGAACGGGAGGCCACATCTTCCCGGCGCTGTCGATAGCCGGCGAGATTCGCCGGCGCATGCCCGGGGCCGACATCCTCTTTGTGGGCGCCGAGGGACGCATGGAGATGGAGCGCGTGCCAGCCGCCGGCTATCCCATCAAGGGGCTGCCGGTCATGGGCTTCGACCGCCGCAACCTGCTGCGCAACGTCAAGGTGCTGACCCATTTGTGGAAAAGCATGCGCATGGCCAACGACATCCTGGCCGAGTTCAAGCCCGACGTGGCCATCGGCGTGGGCGGCTACGCCAGCGGACCCATGCTCAAGGCGGCGCAGAAAGCCGGCGTCCCCACCCTGCTCCAGGAGCAGAACTCCTACGCCGGCGTGACCAACAAGATGCTGGCCGCCAAGGCCAAATGCATCTGCGTGGCCTACGAGGGCATGGAGCGCTTCTTCCCCAACGACAAGATTGTGCTCACCGGCAACCCCGTGCGGCAGAACCTGCTCGAGTGCAGCGCCACGCCCGCCGAGGCCCGCCGCGCCATGGGGCTGGCCCCCGACCGGCGCACCATCCTGGTGATAGGCGGCAGCCTGGGCGCACGCACCATCAACAACGCCATCGCCGCCGGACTGGAGCGCCTGGCCGCCGAGCAACAGGTGCAGCTCGTGTGGCAGAGCGGCAAGGCCTACGACGAGCAATGCCGCGAGGCCCTGGCCGCCTCGGGAGCCGCCAACGTGGTGCAGATGCCCTTCATCAGCAACATGGACATGGCCTACCGCGCCGCCGACCTGGTGGTGTCGCGTGCCGGCGCCAGCAGCATCAGCGAGCTGCAACTGCTGGGCAAGGCTTGCATCCTGGTGCCCTCGCCCAACGTGGCCGAGGACCACCAGACCAAGAACGCGCTTGCGCTGGCCGACCGCCAGGCGGCCATCATGGTGCGCGACGCCGACGCCGCCTCGAGGCTCGTCGACACCATGCTGCGCACCGTGGCCGACCCGGCCGTGACCGACACCCTGGCCGCCAACGTGGCCCAGATGGCCCTCCACCACTCGGCCCAGCACATCGTGGACGAGGTCATGAAACTGATTCCGTGATTCACCACTTAACGCTTAAAACGATGAAAACTTATCAATCGCTCTACTTTGTGGGTGCCGGCGGCATAGGCATGGCCGCCCTGGAGCGCTACTTCCTGGCGCGTGGTGCCCGCGTGGCGGGCTACGACCGCACGCCGAGCGACCTCACGGCCGCGCTGCAAGCCGAGGGCGTGGAAATCGCCTTCGACGAAGACCCGGCCCTGATTCCCGACTACTGCCGCCAGCCTGGCCACACGCTGGTGGTCTACACGCCCGCCGTGCCCGACAGCCACGCCGGCCTGCAGTGGTTCCGCGCCAACGGCTTCGAGGTGGTCAAGCGCGCCCGCGTGCTGGGACTGGTGACCGAAGGCAGCCGCGCGCTGTGTTTTTCCGGCACCCACGGCAAGACCACCACATCGAGCATGGCGGCCCACATCCTGCAGGTGAGCGGCACGGGCAGCAACGCCTTCCTGGGCGGAGTGCTGCGCAACTACGGCAGCAACTTCCTGCTCAGCGACACCAGCCCCTACTCGGTGATCGAGGCCGACGAGTTCGACCGCTCGTTCCACCACCTGCGCCCATGGGTGGCGGTGGTGACGAGCACCGACCCCGACCACCTCGACATCTACGGCACCGAGGAGGCCTACCTCGAGAGCTTCGCCCACTTCACCGAGCTGGTGCAGCCCGGCGGCGCGCTGATTGTGCACACGGGCCTCAAGCTGCGGCCACGGCCCCAAGCGGGCGTGCGCACCTACAGCTACGGCCGCACCGAGGGCGACTTCCACGCCACCCGCATCACCAAGGGCGACGGTGCCATCACCTTCGACCTGGTCACCCCTTGGGAGACCATCGCCGGCGTGAGCCTGGGAGTGCCCGTCGACATCAACATCGAGAACGCCGTCGCCGCCATGGCCGCCTGCCGCCTGGCCGACGTGCCCGCCGACGCCATGCGCCAGGCCATGGCCACCTTCCAGGGCGCCAAGCGGCGCTTTGAGTTCTGGCTCAAGGAGCCCGGCCCCACGGGCAAGGTGATGATCGACGACTACGCCCACCACCCCGACGAGCTGCGCGCCAGCATAGCCAGCGTGCGCGACCTCTATCCCGGCCGGCGGCTGACGGTGATTTTCCAGCCGCACCTCTACACCCGCACGCGCGACTTCGCCGACCAGTTTGCCGACGCCCTGTCGATGGCCGACGAACTGATCCTGCTGCCCATCTACCCCGCCCGCGAGGCCCCCATCGCCGGTGTGAGCAGCGAAATGATTCTCGAAAAAGTTAAATGTAGTGAAAAACGCATTTATTCGAAAGAAAATTTGATTAGGTCGCTCGAAATGCTTAACTTTGACGTGCTTTTGACAGTGGGTGCCGGCGACATCGCCAACCTGCTGCCGGAAGTGTGCAATCTAGTGAAGAAACAACGGCATTGAAACTGGCTGTTCAAAATATCGTCTTGCTGCTGCTGGCAGGCTTGCTGGTGGCAGGCATCTTGTGGGCTCAGGCCCGCGAGGAGCGCATGCTGTGTCAGCGGCTGACCATCGAAATCGAGAACCGCGACAGCACGCAGTTTGTCACCGAGCGCGGCGTGCAGACCGCCCTGGCCGACAACGGCATCAAGGTGCTGGGCAGGCCCATGCGCCAAATCGACGCCTCCCACATCGAGCGCGTGCTCGGGCAGAGCGACTACCTCGAGAACGTGGAATGCATCAAGGCCAAGGACGGCGAAATCATCATCCGCGCCACCCAGCTCGTGCCAGTGCTGCGCGTGTTCGACGCCGACGGCGTGTCGTACTACGTCAACGCGGCCGGCAAGCGGATGAACGCCACGGCCACCTTCCACGCCGACGTGCCAGTGGTGCAAGGCCACTTCACCGACGCCTATCCCGCCACGCGCCTGCTGCCACTGGTGCAGCACGTGGAGAGCGACACGCTGCTGCGCTCGCTCGTGGCCATGTACACCATGCGCGACAGCAACAACATCTTCATCACGCCCACCATCGTGGGCCATGTGGTGAACCTGGGCTCGGTGAGCGGATTCGAGAGCAAGCTCGAGAAACTCAAGCTCTTCTACCGCGAGGTGATGCCCGCCAAGGGTTGGGAAACCTACGACACCATCTCGGTGAAGTGGAACCACCAGGTGGTGGCCACCAAGCGCAAGAAGACCGTGCGCGAGGTGATGGTCTACGACCCCGAAGAGGATGAGGTGGCTCCCGACATGGAGACCATGGCCGTGGGCGACACCACCATCCAGCGCCAGGCCACGCCCAAGAAGCAAGAGGCCTCCGAGCCGCAGGCCAAGAAGAAGGAACCGCAGGCCAAGAAGGAAGAGCCGCAGGCCAAAAAGGAGGAACCGAAGAAGAAGCCCGAGCCGCAGGCCAAGAAGCAGGAGCCGAAAAAGAAGACGGAGCCGCAGGCCAAAAAGAAGGAGACAACGAAACCCCAGGCCGCGGCAAAGGCTAAAACCGGCGCGCAGGCCAACAAACCAAAGACCAAAAAATAACTCATCATCATGGAACAGAACCAATATATCGTAGCACTGGAAATCGGCAGCTCCAAGATTGTGGGAGCTTTGGCCGACAAGAATCCGTCGGGCATGGTGACCCTCACCCGCCTAGTGGAGGAGAAGATGATCAACTGCGTGCACCACGGCACGGTGCGCAACGTGGAAAACGTGAAAAGCAGCATAGCCCGCATCCTGAAGAACATCTCCGACAGCATCGACGGCCATGTGACGCAGGTGTATGTGGGCATCGGCGGCCGCTCGGTGCACAGCGAGGTGAGCGAGGTGAGCCGCAGCCTCGACTCCTCCAAGCCCATCACCACCGACATCATCGAGAACATCATCCGCGACGCCAGCCGCAACACCGTGAAGAACTACGAGACCATCGACGTGGTGCCGCGCACCGTGTATGTCGACAAGAACGAGACCAAAATTCCTGTAGGCCAGATTGGCAGTTCCATTAAGGTGAAGGTGAACCTGATTGTGGCCAAGCCGGCCGTGAAGATGAACCTGAGCCATGTGATGAGTATGAGCTACGGCATAGGCGTGAAAAAGTACTATGTCACGCCGCTGGTCACCGGCGAGTGCGTGCTGAGCGACAGCGAGCGCTCGCTGGGGTGCATGCTGGTCGACATCGGCGCCGAGACCTCGACGGTGAGCATCTACAAAGACGACTCGCTGGTCTATCTGGTCACCCTGCCCCTGGGCGGCCGCAACCTGACGCTCGACATCAAGAACGGCTGCAGCGTGCTCGAGGAGACCGCCGAGCGCGTCAAGCAGAACATCAGCAACCCCCTCGACCCGCAGAACGTGGACTCGTTTGTGATTGAGGGCGTGACCAGCAACGAGGCCGCGAGCTACATCGCCGCGCGCACGGGCGAAATCATCGCCAACATCGACAAGCAGTTCGACTATGCCGGTGTCACCAAAGACGACATCCGCTCCATCGTGCTCATTGGCGGAGGCTCGCAACTGCAGGGACTCGTGCAGAAGATGGCCGAGGTCACCAAGCTCAAGGTGAGCATCGGGCAGGCCCCCAAGTCGCTCAACATCCGCGACCTGCGCTACAACCGGCCCGAGTACTACGCCGTGCTGAGCCTCGTGTCGAAAGCCGCCAGCGACATCAGGCCCGGCGAGACGTGTATCGAACGCAACACCTACGAGGCACCCGACATCACCCCCCCGCCCGCCGACGGCCCCACTCCCCCGCCCGCCGACGACGACAACCGGCAGCGGCCATCCAAGCGCAAGGGCTGGTGGGGAAAATTCAAAGAGAAATTCGAGAACTTCGCCACCGATGCCGAAGACGACGAGAACTACAACTAAACATCTGCTCACCATACACTAAGCGTACACATCATGGACAAGAACAATAACATCTACAACACCATCGACAACGACCCCGGGTTCGAGGTCGAGAAGAAGACGCCCACGCTCATCAAGGTGGTGGGTGTAGGTGGCGGTGGCAACAATGCCGTCAACCACATGTATGAGCAGAACATCGACGGCGTGTCGTTTGTCGTGGTCAACACCGACCAGCAGGCGCTCAACATGTCGCCCGTCCCCAACCGGCTGCTCATCGGCCCCAACACCACCAAGGGCCTC
>CAMVDK010000044.1 GCA_947166165.1 uncultured Porphyromonadaceae bacterium | reverse complement strand
TGCTCAGTTCTTTGCTCGCTTAAACGCAGTTTTGCAGTGTGTCCCCTTCACCAACTTGGGTAATTCTCCGTTGTTACTATTGACGCTGCAAAGGTATAACCCTCGACTGCAGCCTTTTTGCGTTCCAAAATAATCTTCATTTTTTCTTTGTTTTTTTGAAAAATAGCGCTTCAGAAGCCCTTTTGAAGAAATGCCCCGGCTTTAACAGTCGCGAAAAAGTCGGGGCATTATCTATTCATGAGTGAGAAGGACGGTGAGACGTTCTCTCACTTGAGCAAGGATTTCCTTCACATCTTCGAGGTTTGCTGTTTCGCCGCTGAGCAACTTGATGGCGTGAAGCAGCAGGTGGCAGTCATCATCGTTGAGCGGCGTGTTGCTGATGGAGTAATCCGGGTCGGCGTAACGGTAGTAAATCTTGTCGTACACCTCAATGGGGGCGTTGTAGCCCAACTTGTCGGAGCGCATGATTTGGAGGTCGCCCTGCACGGTGCGCAGCGACACCCCCTTCACGATGCCCTCCATTTCGTAGAGGGCGTCGGAGCAAGCCTCGACCAGGTCGTCGATGGTCCACCGACGGTACCTGTTCCTCAGGCAGCGGTCTATAGTCTTGTAGCGAATTAACGCGTTCTTGTTTGCTGGCATTATCTGGTATTATATTTTTATCGTTCATAATTCTAGTCGCTTATTAGTCTCGTGGCGAGGGGGGTATTGGAAATCGTGTGCAACTCTCCATGTGTGTAATTTGGTAATTCCACAATCTGATTGTTGAATTAATCAAACTCTTTAACCGGTGCTTATAATCAATGGTGCACCATTCAATAAATAGTTTCATTTTTTTGTTATTTGTGCGCCACTGTGGACGCGGTTAATAATTGTATGAGAAACGAAAAGTGGTTGGAATGTCTCGCCATTGCTTGACTTTCCAACCACTTCGTAAATCGAGTAGTATCTCTATAGGGATGACTATGCGTTACATTGCAGTATGATATGGGTTCTCTTGCATCATCCGGAAAGTCGACTTGTGGGCATCGGGTGTCCATGCACTTGATGGGAGCATGTGTCGGTTGCTCTCAAAGCAGTTTGTGCCTTGAAAACGAATGCCTTTCAATATGTCAACTCTCTGTTTCTGCATTGCTGCAATCATTGTTGTTCTCAAAATCGGCTACAAAATTAGTGTGATTTTGTCATGCAGCCAAATTTCCCGTTTACTAATTATTGGCCCTAATATCCTTATGGTGGGTTCTATAAATTGCTTGAGCCGAATTGGGCTTGATTGCTGAGCAGGTTTTGGCTCAAGCTGCGCGAAGCAGTAGCGGGCTACGGTTCAAGCAGTTGAGACAAAAGATGCCAGTAAGCAACCCAAGGCGGCCAAAACCCTACATTACTTTTTTGCAATTTATAGAACCCACCTTATACACAAAGTGTATAAAATAAGTTCTCGCCACATTATCGCCGGCAAAGTTACAACCGCTTACCGCAGCCTATTTGCGTAGATGAAAAAAAACGATTTATTCCATTCGTACAAACCTCTCTTTTCTTTCCTCAACCACTCGTTTGTAGCTCCGCTTCAGAGTGTTTGCCGCCGTCGGTCCAGCGTTGGTTCATGGTGGAGATTTCTCGGGTGGTTTTGAATTTGTTTTCGATGCGCGACGCGCGGTGCGGCGGGTGTGGTCAGCTGTTCATGATGGCCATGTATTGGTCGTAGCTGATGAAGCGGGCTCCCATCGAGCGCAGATGGGGGGTCTCGAGCTGGCAGTCGATGAATTTCCATCCAGTCCGCTCCAAGTGCCGGGCCAGCGCGATGAGTGCTATCTTGGAGGCACTGGGCGCGAGCGAGAACATGCTCTCGCCAATGAAGCATCGGCGCACGGTGACTCCATACAGCCCTCCCACTAGCCGACGCTGGTTGTCGCGCACCTCGACGCTGGCCGCATAGCCCAGCTCATGCAGGCGCGTGTAGGCGGCGATGACCTCTTCGCCGAGCCATGCTCCTGCTTTCTCATCACGCCCCTGCGCCGTGGCGCAGCCGCGTATCACGCCATCGAAATCTTTGTTGATGCTCACCCAATACACGTCTTTGTTGATGATGTTGCGCATGGAGTGCGACACATGAATCTCGCTCGGGAAGATCACAAAACGCTGGTGTGGGCAATACCACATGGGCTGCAGGCTGTCGCGAAACGAGTACCAGGGGAATATGCCCAGGTGGTAGGCCAGCACCAGCCGTTCGACGCTCAAGTCGCCGCCTACGGCCAGAAGCCCGTCTTCGTCGGCCTCGTGCGGGTCGGGAAAAACGATTTCGTCTTCAGGTAATAGATAGACCATGGGAAGGAGAGAGGAGGGTTGAGGGTGGAGGGTGTAGAGTTGAGAGTGGATGTGGAGGTCTCTTCTCCCTACCCCCCGCACTCACCACTCTTACAGACGAACTGGTCGCCTTCGATGCAGAGTGTGGCCCGGCCGCCCTGACGCAGCGAGCCGAACAGGATTTCGCGCATGAGCAGCGACTTGACGTGATGGGTGAGCACACGGTCCATCTCGCGGGCGCCATACTGCTGCGAGAATCCGAGCTTGAGCAGCCGCTCGCGGGCTTCGTCGGCCACGGTGAGCTGCACATGGCGCGCGGCGAGCTTGGCGTCGAGCTCGCGCAGCTTCTTGTCGAGTATCAGGCCGGCCATGTCGCGGTCCATGTCGCGGAACACCACAATGCCGCTCAAGCGGTTGATGAACTCGGGTTTGAAGGTCTTCTTCACCTCGCCGAGCATGGCGCTGCCGGTGGTCACGCTCGATGCGTAGCCCACGCCGGCCTGCCGCGCCCACTGCGCTCCGGCATTGCTGGTCATGATGATGACCACGTTCTGGAAATGGGCTTTGCGGCCTTTGTTGTCGGTGAGCACGCCGTAGTCCATCACCTGCAGCAGAATGTCGAAGATGTCGCTGTGTGCCTTTTCGATTTCGTCGAAGAGCAGCACGCAGTCGGGGTTGTTGCGCACGGCGTCGGTGAGCTGTCCGCCGTCGTCGTAGCCCACATAGCCGGCCGGCGAACCGATAAACTTGGCCACGGTGTGCTTTTCGGCATACTCGCTCATGTCGAAGCGCACGAGTTGCACGCCCATTTCGCGTGCCAGCACGCGTGCCACCTCGGTCTTGCCCACACCGGTGGGGCCTACAAACAGCAGGCTGGCCAGCGGCTTGCCCTCGTCGGTGAGTCCGGCTTTGGCCATCTGCACGGCCTCCACCACATGGCGCACGGCCTCGTCCTGGCCGTAGATGCTGCCCTTGATGCGCGGCTCGAGGCTCTCGAGGCGCTGGGTGTCGTCGCCCGCGATGGCCAGTGCCTCGACACCGGCCATGCGCGCCAGCACCTGCGCCACCAGCGGTTTGTCCACCTGTCGCTCGGGGGTGGGATGCATCTGCATGAAGGCCCCGGCCTCATCGATGAGGTCGATGCTCTTGTCGGGCTGGTGGCGGTCGTGGATGTGGCGCGAGCTGGAGTGCACGGCAAACTCGAGCGCGTCGGCGGCATAAGTCACATGGTGAAACGCCTCGTAGTGCGGCTTGAGGGCCGTGAGAATGGCCACCGTGTCGGCGGGCGACGGCTCGGCCACATCGATGTTCTGGCAGCGGCGCACCAGGCCTTTGTTGCGGCTCAGGCGGCGGTTGTAGTCTTCATAATTGGTGGTGCCAATCACGCGCACGCGGCCACTGTCGAGATAGGGCAGCATGACGCCGGCGGCGTCGACACCGTCGCCACTGCCGCTGCCCATGAGGCCATGCATCTCGTCGATGAAGAGGATGGCCTTGCCGTCGGGCATGGTCGACAGGCCTTCGAGCACGCGCGTCAGGCGGTCTTCCATCTCGCCGCGATACTGCGAGCCGGCCACCATCTGTCCCATGTCGAGCATGAACATGCGGCAGCCTTTCAGGCACTCGGGCACATCGCCGGCGGCCAGGCGGGCGGCAAAGCCGAACACGAGCGCGGTTTTCCCCACTCCGCTCTCGCCGATGAGCAGCGGACTGCTCTTGGTTTTGCGGCACAGCACCAGGGCGATGCGTTCGAGCTCGCGCTCGCGTCCCACCAGTGGATTGCGCCCCTCGAGCATGGGCGTCACGTCGCGCACATAGCGCGCCCAGCCCGCCTTGCGGGTGGAGTCGGAGAAGGGCATCGAGCCGTCGGCTCCCGGAGCGCCCATCACGTCGAAGGGGTCGATGTCGGCTCCGTCGCCGTCGCGCTCAGCGTCGCGCTTGGGATGCCAGTCGATGTGGTATTTCAAGGAGAGGTTCTCCAGGAAATTGCCGAAATAATAATCGGAGATGGCCTCGGCCAGGCAGTCGTCGGCGGTGGAGTTGATGAGCACGTCGAAGCACCACATCAGGTCGCACACGGTGAGCGTATCGCGGTTCTGCGCGCGGGCCTCGTCCTCGGCGGCGAGCACGAGTTGGGTGAGCTGCGACGAGGGGTCGGCCTTCTCGCCGTCGCCGTCGGTGGGCATGGCCAGCACGGCCGTCATGAGCTGGGCGCGCAGCCGGCGCACGTGTTGCTCGTCGACACCCGGCGACGTGGCCAGGGCCGCCACAAAGTCGTCCTGCCCCAGAAAGGCGAGCAGCAAGTGCTCGGGGGTCACAAACTCGTGTTGCATGTGGATGGCGTTGTCGAGTGCTGTAGCCGCCGCCGCGTCGACTTCGGGATTGTTTTGGAGATTGATCATGCTGTTGGGTTGAGATTCGGAATGTGGGATTATGGAGTCAAAGTGGTGCGCCGGTTCAGAACGGCAAGTCGGAGTCGCCGGCGGGCTGGCAGGTGATGCGCAGTGGAAAGCCGGCGTCGCGGGCCATCTTTGTGGCCTTCTCGGTTTTGCTGAGCGCGATGTCGTAGGTGTACACACCTACCACAGCGCTGCCCTCGTGATGCACCTTGAGCATGAGGAAGATTGCCTGGTCGCTCGTTCGGCCGAACACGGTGACGAGCAGCATGACCACGAAGTCCATGGTGGTCACATCGTCGTTGTGGAATATCACTTCGTAGTGCATGGGCGACTTGGAGCGGTGCTTGACGCGCGTGCGCCCGCCGGTCATGCGTTGTTCGCCATTCTGAGCCATGATGAGGGGGTTAGAGGGTGGAGTGTGTTGTGTTTAGAGCAGGTCTAGGATGTCGATGGGCCTGTGGACGATGGTGCCGGCGTGATACTCGACGAGTTCCTTCTCGGGGCGGAAACCCCAGGTGACACCGGCCGAGTCGATGCACGCGCGGCGCGCCGTCTCCATGTCGACTCCCGAGTCGCCCACGTAGAGCACCTCGGCCTTGGGGGTGCGCGCCCGGGCCAGGATGGCGAACACGCTCGACGGGTCGGGCTTCGGGTTCACGCCCTCGCGCTGGCCTTCGACGGCCACAAATTCCACGCCGGGAAAATAGTGTGCGATAATGGCCTCGGTGGCCGACTGATATTTGTTCGACGCCACCGCGCAGCGCACGTCGCGGTCGTGCAGGTCCTGGAGCAGCTCGGCGATGCCGTTGTAAGGCTTGGTGAACTCGCAGCAGTGCTCGTCGTAGTAGGCTTTGAAGTCGCGCAGCAGGGCGGCTACCACTTCGTCGCTGCGGTGCTCCTCGGGCAGCACGCGCGTGATGAGGCGCTTCACGCCATTGCCCACAAAGAAGCGGTAGCTCGCTATCGTGTGGGTGGCGAAGCCGTGCTGCTCGAGTGCATGGTTGGCCGCATGGCCCAGGTCCTCGATCGTGTTGAGCAAGGTGCCGTCGAGGTCGAATATCACTAGTCGTTTCATACTAATAGCTTTGGCTGAAGTTTTTAGACATAAGAACAAAAGCTTTTAAATAAGAACAAAAGCAATGATGTTTTGCGAAGAATTGAATAAATCTTTTGTTCTTGTCTATTTGAAGGTGAAAGGCGGGTGAATATCACACAACATAGAACAACAGGGCAACAACTTGAACAACTTTTTTGTTTCTTACGTTGTTATGGTTGTAGATGAGTTGTTTAAAGTTGTTTGAAGTTGTTGGGTGATGGATGCCCACTCGAGTCAAAGGCTTTTGTTCTTTTGTCTAAAATCATAATACACAATGTCTTGGATTATTTATACTTGCTGAAGAGTTCAAAGCTGATTTTCTTGGCCTTGGCCACGCTCTCGTCGTTGTTGGGGTCGATGCCATATTTCGCGGCAGGCGGTATGACCAGCACGGTGCCGGGCTTGATGTTGTTGGGGTTGTCGATCATCGCTTTGTTCTCCTCGTAGATGTAAACCCAGAACTCCTGCCGGCCGTAGTGCTTGATGGCCATCTTGGTCAGGTACATGGTCTTGGAGATGGTGTCGGTGACCTGGGGTTCAGCGGTGATGACCGTCGTTTCGTCGGTCGTTGAGTCCGGAGAGGCGGCCTGTGCCGTGGCGGTGGTGTCGGCCTGCGGGTGGGGAGCGTCGGCGGTGGTGGGCAGATGCGTCAAAGCCAGGGTGCACAGCACACCCGCCACCAAGCCCAGCAGAGCGCCTTTCCACAGCGATTTGCGCGAAGCCTCGCGCTTCACCTGTTCGAGCAGTTGCAGCGTCAGCTGGTCGGTGTGGCCGCCTGGCTTGTCTAGATGACGCGGCGGCTCGATTGGCGATTCGGCCGGCGCAGGTGGAGCCTCGGGCGTGGGGGCAGCGACCAAAGTGTCGGTAGGAGCCACAGACGCTCGCTGCGGCTCAATCTCGGTGAGGGAGCCTTGGCCGGTGGGCTGCTTCTCCTCGTGAGCCGGCTCAACAAACGGTGGGGGCACCATAGGGGCTGGATTCTCGGGCCGGGTGGCGGGCGATGGGCTTTCGATCGGCTCAGCGGTGGCGGCAGTCTCGTCCGATGCGGTCTCTGGAGCGGTGGCGGCAGCATCGAGGTCGGCGATGTCGATATCATCGTCGAGCGTGATGGCCACGAAGGCTTCGAAGGGCTGATTGAGCTGCTCGGCGAGCCGCTTGGCAGGGACAAACGCGAGGACGCGTCCAGAGACCGTTCCAGCTGAAGCGGGCTGCACTTTGAAGGTGCCAAGATCCTTGACGGTCACATTCTCGCCAGCCACGAGCGACTCGGCCATAGTGGCGAAGAACTCGCGCAGAAAGAGTTCGCTCATGCGTTTGGTGGTGTGGGTGGCGTCGGCCACCAGGGCCACAAGTTCGGGAAGGGTGATTCGTGCGTTCATGAGGGGTGGGCCGTTGCCGCTATTTGAGTTTGCTCTTGAGGATGTTGCTCGCTTGGAATTGCAGCTCGATGCGCGGAGGCATCAGCGTGCGGCGATGGCTGGCCTTGTCGACCACGACATGCTCGTCGTGCTTCACCGGCTCGAAGGTTCCGAATCCGGGCACGGCGATGCTGTCCATCTCGGCCAGGCGCGAGGCTGCCACGCCCACCAGCGCTTCCACGAGGCGGGCCACATCGGTCTTGTTCTTTCCCAGTTTTGCGGCCACGCGGGCCACCAGTGTGCGGTTGTCCATAGCTCTGTTGATTGCGTTTTGGAGTGCAAAGGTAGCAAATAATGCACAAAGCGCGGCCGAATATTCGATAATTAACAATTCAAAGTCGGGAGCAACTGCCCGGTCAAGGTGAATGGACGCGCCAAGCCCACCTTATAACGATCAGTTTTGAGAACAAGAAAAAGCCGCAGTCGTCATTGCTGGCGAATGCGGCTTTTTGAGTGGTGTGTGTTTCAGTTACAGAAATCGGTTCACCAGTTGCTTGACGAGCCGTCGCACTTCGGCCAGGGTGGCGCGGCGCACGAGCTTGCCCTCGGTGTGGTCGGCAATCTCGACGTTGGTGCTTTTCACGTGGCGCAGGTCGGCCTCGCTGTAGCTTTTCACATCGCTTGTGGAGTAGACCTCGCACTGGTTGCCCTGCTTTTTGTAGAAGAGCACCAGCGTGCGTCCGTCGTCGAACTGTGTGGTCTGCTTGATGATGATGTTGGTGGGCAGTGCGCTGCCCGACTGACTCTTGCTGCTCTGTGCGGCAGCCTGCACCGATGCGGTCATGCTCATGAGCACGAGCATCAGCAATAGCATTAACTTCTTCATAATGTGTGTTTAATTAATAGTTAGTTAAAGTGTGTGTTTAAAAATTCAACGTATTTGATTAATGTAGTTTGTCGGAGTTGAAGATGTCGACTGGAGCCACCACGAGTTGATTGGACGTGATGCCGCGCCGCTTCATTTCGCTTTTCACTTTTCCCGTCAGGTGGAAGTCGCTCACCGGGCGCGGCTTGCACAGTTCCACACCCAGCTGCGTCTTGTAGATGTCGTAAACCAGTTCGGAGCAGTACCACGCGTTGTTGCCGAAGCGGAAGGCGGTATCGTAGGGGCGGCCGAGGTACTTGCTGTAGCTGATGTGCACCTCGTCTTCGGTGTATCGCTTCATCGAGGTGATGCCGCCTTTGGCTCGCTTCTTCCACTCCTTCCAGGGGGTGACTTTCACCGGGCTCACGGCTTCGAGCACCCAGGGCTCGCCGTTTTTCATCACAATCACTCCGCAGTGCGTCCACGGGCTGCCGGTGGCGGCGGCGATGAGCGGCGACTGCCTCGACGAGGAGTGCATGAACACGATGTCGCCCTCCTTGAGCTCGCTGTGGTTGCCACTCTGGCCCCAGCACCAGGCTGCGATTGCCACAAGCAGCACGGCGACCAATGTGGTAAAGATTCTCTTTTTCATTTGCCAATATATTTAGAGTTGCGATAGCAAATATTCGATTGTCCGAAAAGTAACCCCGGCTCACCTGCCCAAGCGCTTGCGCAGGGCGGCCATGAAGCGCTCGTAGTCGGCTTGGGCAATGTCGACCTTCTCTGGCACGTCGGAGCCTGGATGCCGCTTGAGCCAGGCGGTGCGCACCTGCTCGTGGGTGGTGATGCCCGACAGCCGTATGTGGTACTTCTTGATGATGGGCAGCAGATAGTCGATGGCGCTTTCGATTTGCTCGTTGGTGAGCGGCTGCACGCGCGTGTCAACGCTTTGGAACTCGATGCCGATGGTGAATTCGCTCACCTTCTCACGGCCCATAAAGTAGGAATAGCCGGCGTGCTTGGTGATGGTCTCGGGGTCGGCCAGGATGTAGCGCGTGCCGTCGCGGTCGATGGCCACATGGCAGCTGCGCCCTGTGCCTGGACTCAAAAGTGCGCCTAGCGCTTTTTGCATCGACGAGCATGCCGTGTGGTGCAGCACGACGCCTTGCACCTTGTTCCGGCCTTTGTAAAAATTCGACTCGTCGACGTTCAGCACGCGCTTTTCCTGATAGGCACCCACTTGACGTGTAGTCGTTTTGACAGTCAGCTTGTCGCTGTCGGCTGCAACCGTCATTGCGACGACGGCCAGCGCAGCGAGTACGAGTAAGAGTTTTTTCATCATGATATGGTTTTAGAGTTGATATTTGAGTTCATGCTTCGCGGCCAGATGGCCTCTCTTTGTCATTGATGTCTTAAATGAGAAGTAGTTATACTATATTTTGGATTAAATATTACTTAGGCCTGAAATAGCGATAATCCGAATGAGTATATGCACTATTGACAATTAAACTGTGCTGTTTGAAGTCACTAATCCATTGTCTGCCATTATACATAGCTATATGTCCGAAGATATGTCCTCTAACACGGGGAAACACCACAATGTCGCCTTTCATTGGTTTGTAGGCAATTCGCTCAATTTCATTAAATCCCATGTGTGGCAACACATAAGCATAGCCCCATGCGGGTAGAATAAACGCAGGTTGTCCACCGGCATTAATGGCTCTTTCAACATAGAGGGCACACATGTTGTGGCTACTCGTCTCGGCATGTTCGTTAAGATAAACTACCGCATTGTCGATTGAATAGTCATGAGGCACGAGAAACACGTACCCAAAATATAGACATATAGCGAATACAGTGACCTTAAATGCTTTTCTAATCATCTTTAATCAGTTTTTTGTGGTTCCTAAATTTGCCATTCCGTTTCCAATCGATTGCGACGAACCAGAAGCTTTATAGAGATAATAAACGTGAATTACGAAGTCCTGCCACGCAGCGCCGATTACGTCTGCAAAGGTAAGCACCGATTCCGACATGGCGATCATTGGAAAGCGAAGTTTGTGTGAACTGTGTGCTTTGCTGTACAAATTGCGTTTCTTAGCCCTCCGTTTTGCACCTTGTCAGCACCAGGTCTTTCATACTGGGGTCAAAATAGATGACCTTGTCCTGGTAGTTCCACTGCACGAAGTCGTGGTCGTGGGTGAAGGCTTGCCACCGCCTGCCGAACGGCAGCGCCGACACCCCTTGGCACACGCTCATCGACCACAGCCTCACATCGCCCACCACCGGCCTGGCGCGGTCGGCCAGCCCGGCCGACTCGAAAGCCCGGTTGCAGATGGCCGAGCACAGACTCGCATAGCCCACGCAGTTGGCCACGCCGCCATCGATGTCGTTGCTCAGGCCGAAGCGCAGCTTGCTGGTGGTCAAGTCGACGGCATAGTCGACGATTTGCTCGCTGTTCATGCCGCGCGTGTCGTGCACCACTTGCCGGGCCAGTGACGGCGGGAGGCGGTATGCAGCTGGGCGGTTGCCGGTCTTGACCAGTTGGAGCGAGTTCAAGGCAACCACAGCCACAAGGGCTACTGTGGCCACAATGCAAATGGTTCTTTTCGTCTTGCGATTCATGTTGATTTACGAGTCTTAATCGCCCCAGTTCACCGCCCCATACGCTTACGCAGGGCGGCCATGAAGCGCTGGTAGTCGGCTTGAGAAATATCAACCTTCGCCGGAATGTCGGTTCGGTCGGGATGACGCTTGAGCCAGGCTGTGCGCACCTGCTCGTGGGTGACGATGTTGTCGAGCCGTATGTGGTGCTTCTTGATAATGGGCAGCAGGTAGTCGATGGCGCTTTCGATCTGCTCGTTGGTGAGCGGCTGTCGGTGAGTGTCGATGCTTTGGAACTCGATGCCGACAAAGTAGCGGTTCAGCCCGGTCATGCCATTGTGGTAGGAATAGCCGGCATGCATGGTGATTTGCTCGGGACTGGCCAGGATGTAGCGAGTGCCGTCGCGGTCGATGGTCACATGGCAGCTCACTTTGCCACTTTCGGTGAGCGCGTCGAGCGACTGTCGCATCGTCATGCAAGCCGTATGGTGCAGCACCACGCCGCACACCTTGTTCTTGCCAGCCTTCAGGCCTTTGGTCGGACAGTCGATTTCGTAGAAGTTGCCCACCTTCCTTTTCGATGAGCATCCGCTGGGCATGGTGGTGTAATAAATCGCCACGCCACCCAAAAGCACCAGCACTGCGGCGGTGAGGATAAACACGAGTTTGCGTTTCATACTGTCATTCATTGATCGTTCTGCTGATGTAATATACACGAAGCAGCCAAAGGTAACCTTTCTGCAATGCACAATTCGGGCTCGTAGGCGACATTGTTAATAACTTTATTTTGTGGGGTGGGGGAAAAGCAGTAATTTTACACTCCATTTCGAACCGTAAAACCGCTATCAAGCTCAAAGGCACTATGATACCCTTCGTACACCTGCACGTACACTCGCAATATTCCATTCTCGACGGCCAGGCCTCTATCCAGGGCATGGTGGACAAGGCCATGGCCAACGGTATGCGCGGCATGGCGCTCACCGACCATGGCAACATGTTCGGCATCAAGGAACTGCATGACACCTGCGAGAGGATGAACGGCAAGGCCCTTGGTAAAATCAAAGACTTGAAGAAGCAAGTAAAAGCCGAGACCGACAAGCCCGAGGGCGAGCGCGACGGTGCGCTCGTCGACCAACTGAACGCGCAAATCAAGGAGGTGGAGGCCTCGATGTTCAAGCCCATCTTCGGCTGCGAGGTGTATGTGGCCAACGAGCGCAAGGAGGAGCATACCGACAAGCGCGACATAGGCCGGCACTTGATTCTGCTGGCCAAGAACCTGCGGGGGTACAAGAATCTGATTAAAATCGTGTCGCGGGCGTGGACCGACGGTTTCTACTCGCATCCTCGCACCGACAAGGCCGACCTGGAGCGCTATCACGAGGGCGTGATCTGCTGCTCGGCGTGTCTGGGTGGCGAGATTCCAATGCTCATCCGTAATGGCGAGTTGACCAAGGCGCGTGAGGTGGCGCGGTGGTTCAAATCGGTGTTCGGCGACGACTACTATCTGGAACTGCAGCGCCACAAAGCCACCGTGCCGAATGCCAACCACGAGACCTTCGGCCTGCAGCAGGAGGTGAACGCCGAGCTGATGAAGATGTCGCAGGAGTTGGGCATCAAACTCGTGTGCACCAACGACTCGCACTTCATCAACGAGGACGACGCCGACGCGCATGAGCATCTGATATGCGTGTCGACGGGCAAGAAAATCAACGACCCCTCGCTCATGCGCTACACCAAGCAGGAGTGGTTCAAGACGCAGGAGGAGATGAACGAGCTCTTTGCCGACGTGCCCGAGGCACTGCAGAACACAAGCGAAATCCTCGACAAGGTGGAGTTCTACAGCATCGACCATGATCCCATCCTGCCCGACTTTCCGCTGCCCGACGGCTTTGATAACGAGGACGACTACTTGCGTTATCTCGTCTATGAGGGTGCAAAGGAGCGCTGGCCAAAGCTCGACGAAGAGCATCGCGAGCGGCTCGACTTCGAGCTCGAGACCATCAAGAACATGGGTTTCCCCGGCTACTTCCTCATTGTGCAGGACTACATCAAGGCGGCGCCTTCGCTAGGGTGCTCGGTGGGTCCTGGTCGTGGCTCGGCGGCTGGCTCGGCGGTGGCTTACTGCTTGGGCATCACGAAGATTGATCCCATCAAGTACGACCTGCTGTTTGAGCGTTTTCTCAACCCCGACCGCATCTCGCTGCCCGATATCGATGTCGACTTCGACGACGACGGCCGCGCCGCCGTGCTGCGCTACGTGACGGCGAAATATGGCGCCGAGAAGGTGGCCCACATCATCACCTACGGCACCATGGCGGCCAAAATGGCCCTCAAGGACGTGGCCCGCGTCGAGGACCTGCCCATCGCCGAGAGCGACCGCCTGGCAAAGATGATTCCCAGCTCGCCCAACGGCATGCCCGAGGAGAAACCCGGCAAGAAATATAAAATCACCATCGCCAACTGCCTGAAGTGCTTCCCCGAGTTCGCCGCCGAGCGCGACAGCGCCGACCCGCAGGTGGCCAACACCATCCGCTTTGCCGAGAAGCTCGAGGGCAACGTGCGCAGCACCGGCGTGCACGCGTGCGGAGTGATCATCGGCCGCGACGACATCACCGACTGGGTGCCCGTGAGCACCGCCACCGACAAGGACGGCGAGAAGATGATCGTCACGCAGTATGAGGGCGGTGTGATTGAGTCGACCGGCCTCATCAAGATGGACTTCCTGGGACTGAAGACGCTCTCCATCATCATGGAGGCGCTGGCCAACATCAAAATCACCCACGGCATCGACATCGACATCGAGAAAATACCCATTGACGACCCCAAGACCTACCAGCTCTACTGCGAAGGCCGCACCACGGGCACCTTCCAGTTTGAGTCGGCCGGCATGCAGAAGTACCTCATCGAGCTGCAGCCCAGCACCTTCGAGGACCTCATCGCTATGAACGCCCTCTACCGCCCCGGCCCCATGGACTACATCCCGCAGTTCATCCGCCGCAAGAAGGGCGACGAGCCCATCGTCTACGACATCCCCTGCATGGAGAAGTATCTCAAGGACACCTACGGCATCACCGTCTATCAGGAGCAGGTCATGCTCCTGTCGCGGCAGCTGGCGGGCTTCACGCGCGGCCAGAGCGACACCCTGCGCAAGGCCATGGGCAAGAAGCAGATCGAGAAGATGAACCACCTCGAAGGTCTCTTCTACGAGGGCGGCGAGAAGAACGGCTACGACCGCAAAGTGCTCAACAAAATATGGGAGGACTGGAAGAAATTCGCCTCCTACGCCTTCAACAAGTCGCACGCCACGTGCTACAGCTGGGTGGCCTATCAGACGGCCTATCTCAAGGCCAACTACCCCAGCGAGTACATGGCCGCCGTGCTGAGCCGCAACCTGAGCGACGTGGACAAGCTGTCGAAGTTCATGGACGAGTGCCGCGCGATGGGCATCCGGGTGCTCGGCCCCGACATCAACGAGAGCTACAAATCGTTCAGCGCCAACCAGGGCGGCGACATCCGCTTCGGCCTGGGTGGCATCAAGGGCGTGGGCGGAGGCGCCGTCGACGCCATCATCCAGGAGCGCGAGAAGAACGGCCCGTTCAAGGACATCTACGATGTGGTGGAGCGCGTCAACCTGAGCGCATGCAACCGCAAGGCCATCGAGTCGATGGCGCTGGCCGGGGCCTTCGACTGCTTCGAGGGCCTGCAGCGCGAGTCGCTCTTCGAGAAGAACGCCCGCGACGAGCAGTTCAGCGACGTGCTCGTGCGCTTCGGGCAGAAGTTCCAGGCCGGGCAGTCGTCGATGCAGAACTCCCTGTTTGGCGACATCGAGCCTGTCGAGGTGGCCAAGCCCCCCATTCCCAAAGCCGAGCAATGGAACATCCTCGAGCGCCTCAACAAGGAGAAGGAACTCGTGGGCATGTATCTCTCGGCACACCCGCTCGACCCCTACTATATTGAGGTGACCTACGGCTGCAACACGCCGCTGGCCTCGCTGCCCGACAAGTCCGACCATCTCGACCGTGAGCTCACCGCCGGCGGACTGGTGGTGGACTACCAGATGCGCATGAGCCGCAAGGGCAACCAGTTCGGCATCCTCAAGGTGGAGGACTACAGCGGTTCCTACGAGGTGAGGCTCTTCGGGCAGAACTTTATCGACTACGGCCGCTACGGCGTGGTGGGCACTCCGGTGTTGCTGCGCGGTGCCTACGAGCGCAGACGCTACGGCGACGACATCGACTTCAACATCCACTCCATCGCCCTGCTCGAGACCGTCAAGGGATCGCTGGTCCACAACCTGCGCCTCGCCATCGACGACAGCGACCTCGAGCGCATGAATCAGCTCGCGCCGCTGCTGCAGCCCGACGCCGACAGCCGCGCCGACCTCCTGTTCCGCGTGCGCGATGTGGCCACAGGCCACCACGTCGACCTCATGTCGAAGCGAAAAGTGACCATCACCAAGAAGCTCGTCGAACGCCTGCGGGAGATGGGCCTCGAATTCGACGTCAACGTGTGAGAGAGTATGAATACCGCCCTGCCGGCCATGCGTCTGGCAGGCAATCAAATAAGGAATAAACATTTAAACATTTTATTGATTATGGAAATTGTTTTCAACGACGAGAATTTGAAAGAGATTATCGCCAGCGGCAAACCTGTAGTGGTGGACTTCTGGGCCACATGGTGCGGCCCGTGTCGCATGATTGCCCCCATTGTGGAGGAACTCGCGGCCAAATACAACGGCAAGGTGATCATCGGCAAGTACGACGTAGACGAGGGCACCGACATGGCGGCCGACTTCGGCGTGCGCAACATACCCACGCTGCTCTTTTTCAAAGACGGAAAGCTCGTGGACCGCAACGTTGGCAGCACTACCCGCGAGGCCCTCGAGGCCAAAGTGAAGGCCCTGCTCTGACCCGCTACCGGCATCGGGCATGATGCATTGAGCATGAAGACATAAGAACAAAAGCCTTCGATTCGAGTGGACAAAAGAACAAAAGATTATTTTTCTGTTTGAGAACACGTTTCCTTTTGTTTTTTTTAAAAAAGTATGTGGTGTATATATTTCATTAATTCTATTT
>CAMVDK010000043.1 GCA_947166165.1 uncultured Porphyromonadaceae bacterium | reverse complement strand
GAGGCCGAGGTGGCTCCGGCCGAGCATAGCGCCGTGTACCGCTTCGCCTTCCGCGATGCCGGCGATGCCTATGTGCTGCTGCGCTCGGCCGACGGCCAGATGCACGTCGAGGGGCGCAGCGTGAGCGGCTACCAGAATACCTGGGGCGGCATCAGGGTCTACCTCTATGGCGAGACCGACGCGGCACCCGCGGCCACCGGCATCGTGCGCGGCCAGCGGTTCGACGCCACAGCCACCACGGCCACGGGCGGCGACGCCTGCGTGGCGCTGCGCTTCGACGGCCCGGCGGCGGTCACGCTGCGCTATGCCGTGTCGCTCATCGATGTGGAGCAAGCCCGCCTCAACTTCCGGGCCGAGGTGGCCGGCCGCTCGCTCGAGCAGGTCAAGGCACAGGCCCGCGACCGCTGGAATGCTGAGCTGGGCAGGATTGCCGTCGACGGCGGCAGCCGCGATCACATGGCCGTGTTCTACACCTCGCTCTACCGCTGCATGGAGCGCCCGGTGTGCATCAGCGAGCAAGGGCGCTACCGCTGCCCGGCCGACCACCAGGTGCACAGCGACCAGGGGCGCCCCTTCTACACCGACGACTGGCTGTGGGACACCTTCCGCGCCGCGCATCCGCTGCGCACGCTCATCGACCCCGCCCGCGAGGCCGACATGGTGCACTCGCTGGTGCGCACCGCCGAGTGCGACCCGATGCACTGGTTCCCCACATTCCCGGCCGCCACAGGCGACTCGCGCCGCATGAATTGCAACCACGGCGTGGCCGTGGTGGCCGATGCCTGGGGCAAGGGAATACGCGCATTCGACCTCGACAAGGCCTACGACTACTGCCGCCGCGCCATCGAGCAGAAGACGCTCGCACCCTGGTCGAGCCACACGTCGACCTGGCTCGACACCTTCTACCGCGACCACGGCTACATCCCGGCTCTGTGGCCCGGCGAGCGCGAGACGGTGGAGGGCGTGAACGGCTTCGAGAAGCGCCAGGCTGTGGCCGTGACGCTGGGCACGAGCTACGACCAGTGGTGCCTGTCGGTGCTGGCCGCGGCACTCGGGCGGCGGCACGAGGCCGACCACTATGCCCGGTGCTCGCTCAACTACCGCAACCTCTACAACCCCGCCACAGGCTTCTTCCACCCCAAGGACAAGCAGGGCCGCTGGATCGAGCCCTTCGACTACCGCTCGGCCGGCGGACTGGGCGCACGCGACTACTACGACGAGAACAACGGCTGGACCTACCGCTGGCTCGTGCAGCACAACCCGGCCGACCTGGCCCGACTGATGGGCGGTGCCGAGCAGATGGCCCGCCAGCTCGACCAGACCTTCGACGAGTGGCTGGGCCGTAGCCGCTATGAGTTCTACGCCCAGCTGCCCGACCACACGGGCAACGTGGGCCAATTCTCGATGGCCAACGAGCCGTCGCTACACATTCCTTACCTCTACAACTACGTCGGCCGGCCGTGGCAGACGCAGCGCCGCGTGCACTCGCTCATCGACCAGTGGTTCCGCAACGACTTGATGGGCGTGCCCGGCGACGAAGACGGCGGCGGACTATCGGGCTTCGTGGTGATGTCGATGATGGGCCTGTATGCCGTGACGCCCGGCATGCCGGTGTACAACCTGAGCAGCCCCTTCTTCGACACCATCACCATCGCGCTGCCCGGCGGCAAGCAGTGGCGCATCCAAGCGCCGGGCGCCAGCCAGGGAAAGGTCTACGTCGAGCAAGCCACTGTCGGCGGCAAGCCCTGGAGCAAGCCCTGGATAGCACACGAGACCATCGCCCGCGGCGGTGGCATCACCTTTGAGCTGGGGCTGCGCCGCACGGCCTGGGGCAGCCTACCGCACGACGCGCCGCCATCGGCTGGCGATGTAAACCCTTTATTGAAGACCGATTCACGATGAAGATCAAGCAATTGTTATCGAGCGCATTATTGCTGCTCATGGTTCCGCAGGCCATGGCCGTCACCGTGCAGTGGACCTGCTCCACCGCCACCGACCCTTGGCACCCGGGAGGCGCGGTGCAGCTCTCAGCATTCAGCCCCGAGGAGGTGAACGACGTGATCATCACACGCTACCGCGAGCAACGCATGCTGGGCTTTGGCGGCTGCTTCGGCGAGCTGGGCTGGGATGCCCTGAGCAAGCTCGGCAACGACGGCCGGCGGCAAGTGATGCAGCAATTGTTCGACCCCGAACAAGGGGCCGACCTGAGCTTCTGCCGCACGCCCATCGGCGCCAACGATTTTGCGCGCAACTACTACAGCCTCGACGACCGCGACGGCGACCTGGCCATGAAGCACTTCAGCATCAAGCGCGACAAGCGCGGCTTGATTCCATACATCAAGGCGGCCCTGCAAGTGAACCCGCACTTGGTGCTGTGGGCCTGCCCCTGGACGCCGCCCACATGGATGAAGACCAACCATCACTACGCCACCAAGGCCGGCGGCGGCAACGGCTACACCGGCAGCGACATGCGTCATGGCGACGACCAGTTTATCATGCAAGACAGCTATCTGAGGGCCTATGCCAACTATTTCTCGAAATATCTGAGCGCCTACCGGCGCGAGGGCATCAACATCGCGATGGTGATGATGCAGAACGAGCCTTACACCATCAACATCTGGCCCAACTGCTCGTGGTCGGCACAGGGCATGGCCCGCTTTGTGGGCGATTACCTGGGCCCGGTGCTCGAGCGCGACCACCCGGGTGTGAAACTCTGGCACGGCACCATGAACACCGCCAACTTCGACGAGGTGCGCCACGTGGTGGCCCACCCCAAGGCCGGACACTTCATTGCCGGCATCGGGCTGCAATGGGAGGGGCGCGAAATCGCCGCCCAGCTCCACCGGCAGTGGCCCGACATGGCCTTGATGTGCACCGAAAACGAGTGCGGCGACGGCAGCAACGACTGGGTCGCCGCCGAGCGCACCTTCGCCTCAATCAGGCACTACATCGGTGCCGGTGCCGGCTCCTACATGTACTTCAACATGGTGCTCGCCCAAGGAGCCACCAGCTCGTGGGGCTGGAAGCAGAACTCGCTGGTGGTGGTCGACACCGACCGCCGCACGGCGACCTACACACCCGAGTACTACGTGATGCGCCACTTCGCCCGCCACGTCAGGCCCAACGCCTACAAGCTCAAGACCATGGGCAACGACCAGTCGATGCTCGCCTTCCGCAACCCCGACGGCTCCACGGCCGTGGTGGTGGCCAACACCGCCGACAGCGACCGCCCGCTGAGCATCGCCTTGAACGACGAGGTGATTCGCGCCACGCTGCCCGCACGGTCGTTCAACACATTTGTAATCAATTAACGCAACATCCATCATCATGCGATTCGCAGCAGCAGTGTTACAACAACTTTTGGTTTCTTTCATGACCTTGGTGCCGCTTGCCGGCAGTGCCATCGAGTGGTACAGTTCGTGCGGCAGCCAGTGCTGGAAGCAGGAGAAAGCGCCCAAATGGGCCTCCGGCGCCGCATCGGCTGCGGTGGTCGACATCACCGGCAAGCGCGCGCAGGTCATCGACGGACTGGGAGGCACCTTCAACGAACTGGGATGGGATGCCTTGTGCCAACTCGACGAGCGCCAGCGCACCGAGGTGATGCGCCAACTCTTCGACCCCGCCGAGTCGAACTACACCTACTGCCGCATGCCCATCGGCGCCAGCGACTTCGCCATGAACTTCTACTCGCTCAACGATGTGGCCGACGACTTCGAGATGGTGAACTTCAGCATCGCCCGCGACCGCCACATCCTGGTGCGCTACATCAAGGCCGCCCAGGCCTTCCAACCGGGGCTCAAGATGTGGGCCTCGCCCTGGAGCCCGCCAGCGTGGATGAAGACCAACAACCACTACGCCAGCAGCTTCGACACCGACCAGCACAACCACAACGGCCTGCCGCGCGAGCGCGAGTTGGAGCTGCCCACCACCGGATTCAAGATGCAGCAAGGCTACCTGAAGGCCTATGCGCTCTATTTCGCCAAATTCGTCGAGGCCTATGCCGAGCAGGGCATCGCCATCGACGCCGTGTGTATACAGAACGAACCGTGCTCGACACAGAAGTATGCCAGTTGCACCTGGCGGCCCGAGGACATGGCCTATTTTGTAGGGAAATTTTTAGGTCCCACCTTCGAGGAGCGCCACATAGGCGCTGGCATCTTCTTCGGCACCATCAACCGCGACAACCCCGCCTTCACCCGCGTGGCGCTCGACGACCCGCAGGCCAAGCGCTACTTCAAGGGGGCCGGATTCCAGTGGGACGGCAAAGGGGCCATCCCCGCCATCAGCCGCGAGTATCCGCACCTGAAGATGATGCACACCGAGGCCGAGTGCGGCAACGGCAGCAACGACTGGGCCGCCGCCGAGCACACCTGGTGGCAGATGAGCCACTACCTGCGCAACGGTGCCAGCGTGTTCACCTACTGGAACATGGTGCTCGACCAGCACGCCACCAGCCCCTGGGGGTGGAAGCAGAACTCGCTCATCACCGTCGACACCGACCGCCGCACGGTGACCTACAATCCCGAGTTCTACCTGATGAAGCACCTGTGCCACAGCGTGATGCCCGGTGCCTGCCGGCTCGAGACCACCGGCGATGGCGGCAACGCGCTGGCCTTCATCAACCCCGACGGCCGCACCACCGTGGTGATGGTCAACCGCAGCGACGACCGCCAGAGGGTCAGTCTGGCCATGAACAACCGATTCCTGAACCTGGAATTGCCGCCCCATTCCTTCCACACGCTCATTTTCTAAACATCTATAGCAATGAATCTACTGCGCAAATCGCTTCTGATAGTGGGCTGCTGCACCGCCCTGACGGGCACCGCCCAGCAACTTTACCGCGACATGAACGCTCCGCTGCACGACCGCATCATCGACCTGCTGGGCCTGATGACCGTCGAGGAGAAAGTGTCGATGATGACGCACAACGCCCCGGCCATACCCCGCCTGGGCATCGACAAGTTCTACCACGGCAACGAGGCGCTGCACGGCATCGTGCGCCCGGGCAAGTTCACCGTCTTTCCGCAGGCCATCGGCATGGCGGCCTCGTGGAACCCCTCGCTGCTGCACCGCGTGGCCACAGCCATCAGCGACGAGGCGCGCGGCAAGTGGAACCTGCTCGAGCGCGGCAAGCAGCAGCACGACGGCTCGAGCGACCTGCTCACCTTCTGGTCGCCCACCATCAACATGGCCCGCGACCCGCGCTGGGGGCGCACGCCCGAGACCTACGGCGAAGACCCCTACCTGACGGGGATGCTCGGTCTGGCCTTTGTGCGCGGCCTGCAGGGCGACCACCCGCGCTACATCAAGGTGGTGTCGACACCCAAGCACTTCGCCGCCAACAACGAGGAGCACAACCGCGCGCACTGCAACGCGGTGATGAGCGAGCGCGACCTGCGCGAGTACTATCTGCCGGCCTTCGAACGCTGCATCGTCGAGGGCAAGGCGCAGAGCATCATGAGCGCCTACAACGCCGTGAACAGCGTGCCCTGCACGGTGAACAACTACCTGCTGCGCAAGGTGCTGCGCGACGACTGGGGCTTCGATGGCTATGTGGTGAGCGACTGCAGCGCACCGGAGTGGATGGTGACGCAGCATAAATATGTGCGCGACCGCTCCACAGCGGCCGTGCTGGCCATGAAGGCCGGCCTCGACCTGGAGTGCGCCGACAACGTCTACACAGCGCCGCTGCTGCAAGCCTATCGCGACTACCGCGTCACCGATGCCGACATCGACTCGGCGGCCTACCACCTGCTGCGCGGCCGCTTCCGCCTGGGTCTGTTCGACGACCCCGCCGCCAATCCCTACAACAGCATCAGCCCCGAGGTAGTGGGCTGCCGCGAGCACCAGCAGCTCGCCCTCGAGATGGCCCGCCAGAGCCTGGTGCTGCTCAAGAACCAAGGCAACCTGCTGCCGCTCGACACCAAGCGCATCCGCTCCATAGCCGTGGTGGGACCCAACGCGGCTCGCTGCGAGTTTGGCGACTACAGCGGCTCGCCGGTCAACGCGCCGGTGAGCGTGCTCGACGGCATCAAGGCCCGCGTGGGCGACCAAGTCAAGGTGGTGCATGCGCCGTGGGTCTCGTTTGCCAATGGCAACGAACCCGTGTCGAAGAGCTTCTTCCCCGAGGGTGTGAAGGCCGAGTATTTCGACAACCTGGAGCTGCAAGGCACCCCGCGCACGCGCATTGAGGAAGAAATCTACTACGACCCCGCCAGCCAGCCGCCCGACCCGGTGATTCCGCGCGCTCCCTTCTCGGCCCGCTGGACCACCGAGCTGTGCCCCACCGTGAGCGGCAACTACATCATCAACCTGCGCACCGACGACGGCTGCCGCATGTGGATTGACGGCAAGCAGGTGCTCGATGCCTGGCAGTCGCACCCAGCCACCGACAACGTGGCCGAGGTGACCTTCGAGGCCGGGCGGCGCTACCACGTGGTGATTGAATACTTCGACGGCGGCGGCGACGCCTATGCACGGCTCATGTGGAAGGCTCCCGACGTGAGCCAGAGGAGCCGCATCGAGTACTTTGGCGATGCCGGAAAGGCAGCCCGCGAGTGCGACGCCGTGGTGGCCGTGCTGGGCATCGACAAGAGTATCGAGCGCGAGGGGCAGGACCGCTACACGCTCGACCTGCCCGCCGACCAGCGTGAGTTTATCGAGGAAATCTACCGCATCAATCCGCGCACCGTGGTGGTGCTGGTGGCCGGCAGCTCGCTGTCGCTCAACTGGATTGATGCCCACATGCCCGCGGTGCTCGATGCCTGGTATCCCGGCGAGCAGGGCGGCACGGCCGTGGCCGAGGCTCTGTTTGGCGACTACAATCCCGGCGGACGGCTGCCGCTCACCTTCTACCGCTCGCTCGACGACCTGCCCGCCTTCGACGACTACTCGCTCACCGCGGCGCCCGGGCGCACCTACCAGTACTTCACCGGCAAGCCGCTCTATGAGTTCGGCTACGGACTGAGCTACACCACCTTCCGCTACAGCCAGCTGGCCACGCGCGACCTGGGCGAGAGCGTAGAGGTGACCTTCACGGTAGCCAACACCGGCAAGCGCGACGGCGACGAGGTGGCGCAGGTGTATGTGCACTATCCGTCCACAGGCACCTATATGCCCGTCAAGCAGCTGCGCGGCTTCGAGCGGGTGCACATTGCCCGCGGCAAGAAGCAGGCCGTGCGCGTCACGATTCCGAAGAGTGAGCTACGCTACTGGGACGAGCAGCAGCGGGCATTCGTCACGCCACCGGGCCAGTACACCATCATGGTGGGGTCGTCGTCCGAGCGCATCCACCTGCAGAGCGTCATCAACCTGTAACTCAGCCCGCCGCCATGCCTGCCCGAATGCGCATCATAGCAGTGCTCGCCCTGGCGAGCTGGTTCTCGGCCACGTGGGCGGCCGAGGGCGGCGGTGCGCCTTGCCTCGAGTTCACCGACACCGTGTGCGACCTGGGGCGCATTGCCGCCGGCAGCGGCTACCATGAGTGCCGGTTCGAATTCGTCAACCGTGCCGACAGCGCGGTGAGCATCGTGGGTGCCCTTTCGGCCTGCGGATGCACCGTGCCCACCTATCCCAAGCACCCCGTGGCCCCCGGACAGAGGGGGGTGGTGACCGTGACCTACGACGCCTCCGGCCGTCCGGCCGGCGAAATCGACAAGACAATCACGCTCATCACCACCGGTCGGCCCGAGCGCATCGTCCTGCGCATTGCCGGTGAGGCCTTCACACTGCAAAACACGTTACGATGAACACGATACAACCATTCCGATTCCGTCCCCTGCTCAAGCCTGTGCTGTGGGGCGGCCACCGCATCGCCGCGCTCAAGCATCTGCCCGACACGGGCCAGCCCATCGGCGAGAGCTGGGAAATATCGCCCATGCCGGGCCACGAATCGGTGGTGGCCACCGGCTCCGATGCCGGGCTGACGCTCAACGAGCTTGTGGCCCGCCATGGCGAGCTGCTGCTGGGCCGCGACGTGGCCGCGCGCTATGGAGGGCGCTTCCCGCTGCTGGTGAAGCTCATCGATGCCTGCCAGCCGCTCTCGATACAAGTCCACCCCGGCGACGCGCTGGCCGCCGAGCGCCACCACAGCCCGGGCAAGACCGAGATGTGGTATGTGGTCGACGCACTGCCCGACGCCACCATCATGGCCGGCCTCAAGCAGGCACTCACGCCGGTGCAGTTCGAGGCGCTGGCACGCGCCGGCGAGCTGGAGCAGGTCATCGCGCACTACCGCCCTATTGTCGGCGACGTGTTCTTCCTGCCCGCCGGCACGGTGCACAGCATAGGCGCCGGCAACCTGCTGGTGGAAATCCAGCAGGCAAGCGATGTCACCTACCGCCTCTACGACTACGGGCGGGTAGATGCCGATGGCCGCCCGCGCCAGCTGCACCTCGACGAGGCACGCCAGGCCGTGCACTACGCTCCCGACGCGGGCATCGCCTCGCACTGCTCGCCCGCCGGCCCCGGCATGGTCAAGCTGGTGGAATGCGAGCACTTTGCCGCCTCGCTGCTAGCCGTCGACGGGCGGCAGCGCCTCGAGTGGCAACCCATGCGCTCGATGCTGGTCGTGGTGGGCACACAGGGCCGCCTCGATGTCATTACCGACGGCCATTGCCACACCACGCTCGCCATGGGCGAGAGCCTGCTCATTGCGGCCTGCACACGCACCATCGAGGTGGCAGGCAAAGGACAAGCCGTCGTCGCTCACATACCTCATAACCAATAAAAAATGAATACCACTCTTATGCAACGCAACACCACACTGCTGCGAGCCGCGCTGGCACTGGCCGCGCTGCTTGCCACATTCGCCACCATGGCCCAGAAGCGGATCATGGTGTTCACCGACCCCCACCTACTGGCTCCGGGACTCTTCCAGCCCTCGAGCACAGCGCTGCAAAACGACCTGGCGGGCGACAACAAGATGTTCGACCTGTCGAACGAAATCATGCAGGCCATGGTCGACCGCGTGCTTGCCGAGCGCCCCGACGCCGTGCTCGTGGCCGGCGACCTCACCAAGCAGGGCGCCAAGCTGAGCCATCTGGCCATGGCCGACCTGCTGCACCAAATCACCGATGCCGGCATCAAGGTGTGCGTGATTCCGGGCAACCACGATGTGAACAACTCGCAAGCCGTGCGCTACGACGGTGCCAACCGCTACCCGGCCGCCACGGTGACCAGCAGCGAGTTTGTCGACATCTACGCCGGCATGGGCTACGCCACTGCCCTGGCGCGCGACAATAACTCGCTGAGCTATGTGGCCGAACCCGTGGCCGGGCTGCGGCTCATTGCCGTCGACGACAACCGCTGCACAGCGCGCGACCGCAACCCCAGCCTGAACGCCAACGGCTTGACCATGGGCACCCGCTCGTGGGTGCTCGCACAAATCGACGACGCCCGGCAGCACGGCAAGCAGGTGCTGGTGATGATGCACCACAACCTCATCGAGCACATCGACGACCAGGCCGCGCTCAGCAGCGACGGGCAAGTGGTGCAGGCCGAGGCCATACGCAACGAGTTCATGCAGCACGGCGTGCAACTGCTGCTCACCGGCCATATGCACATCTCCAACATCACCACTTGGCACAACCAGGCGCGCACCGACTCGATTGTGGAAATCACCACCGGGTCGCTCATCGCCTATCCGTGCCACTACCGCACCATCACACTCTCGCCCGACCTGGGCACCTGGACGGTGACCACCGAGGCCATCGACCAGTTGGCTGGCAAGCCCGACTTCGCGGCCTATGCCGAGCAGCGCATGGCGGGCAGCGCGCGCGCCACCATCAGCAGCATCGTGTGGCACAACTGGGACACCTTCAGCAGCAAGCTCCAGGAGTACCAGTCGATGCTCGGGGGAGCCACCTTCACGCAGGACCAGGTCACCGAAATCGCCACCCGCAACATGGCCGATGCCGTGACCGAGCTCAACAAGACCATGGCCGAAGGCAACGAGAACGAGAAAGACGGCCAGGCCATACGCAACCACCTGACCAGTGCCGTGACCGACTTTGCCAACGACCTGCTCAGCGATGCCAACTTCTTGGTGCGCATGGTGGCCGTGCCGGTGATTGTCGACGAATTCAACAACATGATTGCCACCCCGCTCAACAGCGCGCTGAGCGACTGCACCAACTATGGCACCGACCGCGCCAACGTGACCGACGACCTGCACCCCGTGCTACACATCGCCGCCGTGCCCGTGCCCGACGAGCGGCTCGCGGGCGACCTGAACGGCGACCGGCAGGTCGACGTGGCCGACGTGAACCTGCTGCTGAACGTGGCCCTGGGCAAGGACAGCGACCCGCAATTGGCCGCCTGGGCCGACCTCGACAGCTCGGGCGTTGTCGACGTAATCGACCTGAACAGCCTCATCAACCTGATTTTGAACCATTGAACAACCTCAACGCTATGCGAACCTCCCCCCTCATCGTGCCCGCACTGCTGGCCACGCTCGCGCTGGCCTCGTGCCGCACGTCGACCGGCGTGCAGCTGGGTTCCAACCCGTTCATCACCCACATGTACACGGCCGACCCGTCGGGCCACGTGTGGCAGGACGGCCGCCTCTACGTCTATGCCTCTCACGACATCGACCCGCCGCGCGGCTGCGACCTGATGGACCAGTATCACGTGTTCTCGACAGCCGACCTGCGGCACTGGACCGACCACGGCGAAATCGTGCGCGCCAGCCAGGTGCCCTGGGGGCGGCCCGAGGGCGGCTTCATGTGGGCGCCCGACTGCGCCTACAAGAACGGGAAATACTACTTCTACTTCCCCCACCCGTCGGAGAGCAACGTGTCGCCGTCGTGGAAGGTGGGCATCGCCGTGAGCAGCCAGCCTGCCAGCGGGTTCACTGTGCTCGACCAGCCCCTGGAGGGTGCCGGCGGCTGGGACATGATCGACCCGGCCATCTTCGTCGACGACGACGGGCAGGCCTACTTCTACTATGGCGGCGGCAGCCACTGCTACGGCGCACGGCTGCGCGACGACATGCTCGGCCTGGCCGAACCGCTGCGCGACATGGAGGGGCTCGAGGACTTCCACGAGGCCGCGTGGGTGCACAAGCGCGGCGGCAAGTACTACCTCACCTATGCCGACAACCGGCCCAACGCCAACCAGCTGCGCTATGCCATGAGCGACTCGCCGCTGGGGCCATGGCACTACAAGGGCATCTTGCTCAACCCCACCAGCTGCTCGATGAGCCACGGCTCGGTGGTCGAGTTCAAGGGGCAGTGGTATCTGCTCTATCACAACAGCGACCTCTCGGGCGGGCGCCCCGAGCTGCGCTCGATATGCATCGACCCCATCTACTACAACCCCGACGGCACCATGCGCCGCGTGGTGCAGCATTGATGCCCCGTGCGGCACGCGCCGTTTTTTCTATTTTTTGCTACAATAGTTTTATTCTCTCACAATAGTGCAGAGTAATTTTGCAACATTCAAAGTACGACACCCCTATTACTAATTCATCTTAAAACCAAAACGAATGAAAAAATTATTTACCCTTCTGGCAGCTGCGGCGGCGATGACACTCACCGCCCAGGCCGAGACGCTCACCTTCCAACTGGGAGCCAACGACGGTGCCGTGATTCTGAACAACGGCAAGTTCAACCCGCTGGGTTGCTTTATCGGCAACACGAGCGGCGACGCGGGCTCAGAGACCGTGATTCAAGTTGCCCAGGTCGACTTTGCGGCCGGCGACACCTACAAGGCTGCTAGCCTGCGCTTCGCCAACGGCTGGGGCGGCGGCGGCAAGGCCATTCTGAAAGCAGGTGCCGACTTCGAGAGCGCCGTGACCTTTGCCAGCATCGACCTGATCAACTGGCACGACAGCTACACCAACTTCCGCTCGATCGGTGCCAACTTCAGCGAGGTGCCCACCGGCCTGCAATACGTCTACCTGACCTTCGAAGGCCGCGCCGGCAACATCCAGGACGTGCGCCTGTACAACGACGAGTTCACCGCCGACCAGTTTGAGAGCGGCTCGCTGCTCAAGGAGCCTTGCGACTGGACGGGCTACGCCGACATGGCCACCGTGCTCGACATCAACAACTCCGAGCTCGTCTACTCCAGCAACCCCGAGACCCGCATCGACAACGGCTCGTGGGGCTGGACCGGCGAAGGCGTGGTGGTGAAGTATGGCACCCTCGACTTCGGCCAGGGCCACTACAAGCAGGTGGTGCTCGAGCTCGCCTCGCACTGGCAGGGCGACCAGACCGACCACAGCGTGGATGTCTACATCGACGACTATGAGAACGGCGAGCCGATTGCCAACGTGTGGTGCGGCATCGACGTCAAGGCCAAACTCTACCTGGCCCGCAACATCGAGGCCATCACGGGCGAGCACACCGTCTACCTGAAGTGGCATGGCGGCAGCTGCAACATTGCCAACGTGCACTTTGTGAAGGATTACCTCTACTCGCTGGGCAACATCTTGGATCCGCTTGTCAACAACAAGGACAACTTCCAGCCCACCGAGGGCGCTGCACGCTACTCGTTCCGCGCCGAGACGCAGAACCAGGAGGGCGTGGAGTACATCGGCCGCGACAGTGGCCGCACCACCATCCTCAACAGGGGTCAGTGGGAGGACAACAACGTGGGATGGACCGGCGGCGGCACCGTGCTCAAGGTGACCGGCATCGACTTCGGCGACGGCCACTTCAACGAGATGCTCGTCACCCACGCCACCGGCAGTTCGTGGCTGGGTTATGTGAACGAGGCCAACTTCAAGTTCTACATCGACCTCGAGGCCGAGGCTGAGCCCGCTCCGCTGCCTCGCCGCGTGAACGACTGGGGCAACGCCGCAGCCGAACTCGAGGGTGTGGAGCCCATCGCCACCGTGTGGATGCAAGCCACCGGCGGCTGGGGCAACGAGTACACCACCAAGGGCGAACTCGCCGAGGTGACAGGTGTGCACGACCTCTACATCGTCTACACCGCCAGCGACGGTGCCAACGTCAAGGATCTCTATCTCGACGGCATGCGTGAGCCGGAGATCTCCACTGGCGTGGAGACGGTGAAGGTGGCCAAGACCATCGGCGGCAACGTCTACAGCATCGACGGCCGCATGGTCAAGAAGGGCACCAGCACCGAGGGTCTGCAGCCCGGTCTGTACATCATCGGCAACCAGAAGGTGCTTGTGAAGTAAGATTCAATCTAAGCAATCTATAATTTCAGTCTTGCGACCACCCTGCGAGAGCAGAGTGGTCGCTTTTTGCTATCTTTTGCTACGAGCGTGACATCCGGCAACGAAAGGATGTTGTAATTTTGCACTTGTTAATAACCACTTACAATGAGAATATCGATGAATCACAACTTGCGAACCTTGGCGCTGTTGGCGTGGCTGCTGTACGCGGCAGCCTCCTGGGCGCAATACTACCCGTTCAACAATGCCAACCTGGGCGAGCGCCAGCGTCTGAACGACCTGCTGAACCGCCTCACGGTCGAGGAGAAGATCTCGCTGCTGCGCCACAACCAGCCCGCCATCACCCGCTTGGGGCTGCCTAAATACTACTTTGGCAACGAGGCACTGCACGGCGTGTGCCGGCCGGGCAACTTCACCGTGTTTCCGCAGGCCATCGGCCTGGCCAGCATGTGGAACCCCGCGCTCATGCAGCAGGTGGCCACCGCCATCAGCGACGAGGCCCGCGGCCGGTGGACCGAGCTGGGCTGGGGCCGCTATCAGCACGACAGCGCGAGCGACCTGCTATCGTTCTTCTCACCCACGGTCAACATGGCCCGCGACCCTCGCTGGGGCCGCACGCCCGAGACCTACGGCGAAGACCCCTGGCTGACGGCACAGACGGCCATCGCCTTTGTGCGCGGCATGCAGGGCGACGACCCGCGCTACGTGAAGGTGGGGGCCACCGTGAAGCACTTCGTGGCCAACAACATCGAGGAGAACCGCTCGGGCATCAGCTCGCAAGTGAGCGAGCGCGACCTGCGCGAATACTACTTCGTGCCCTACGAGATGGCGGTCAAGAAAGCCCACGTGCAGAGCGTGATGAGCGCCTACAACGCGCTCAACGGGGTGCCCTGCTCGGCCAACCGCTGGCTGCTCACCGACGTGCTGCGTGGCGACTGGGGCTTCGACGGCTACGTGGTGAGCGACTGCAGCGCGCTCAGCTACGACTACGAGCATCATCACTACGTGTCGAGCTACGAGGAGTCGGCCCATGCCAGCATCGACGCCGGCCTCGACCTGGAGTGCGGCGACAACGTCTACGGCACGCCGCTGCTCAACGCCTACCGCAGCGGCATCGTGAGCCTGGCGGCCATCGACAGCGCCGTCTACCGCGTGATGCGCCTGCGCTTGCGCCTTGGCCTGCTCGACCGCCAGAACGCCAGTCCCTACAACAGCATCCAGCCCTCGGTGGTGGGGTGCGCCGAGCATCAGGAACTGGCCGCCGAGTCGGCCCGGCAGAGCATCGTGCTGATGAACAACCACGGCAACATCCTGCCGCTCGACAAGCAGCAGGTGCACTCCATCGCCGTGGTGGGTGTCAACGCCGCCCGCTATGTGTATGGCGACTACAGCGGCACGCCCTTCAACGCCCCCGTGAGCGTGCTCGAGGGCATCATGGCCGAGTGCGGGCCCGACGTTGAGGTGAGTTACGCCCCGTGGGCCACGAGCAACTCATCGTACTCGCTGATGACCGACACCTACTTCCCCAATGGGGTGACGATGGAATACTTCGCCAACGCCGACCTGGCCGGCGAGCCGGTGGCCACCACCAAGACCGACTACTTCTACTACGAGCCCGCCAACCAGCCGCCCAACCCCATGGTGCCTGCCGCGCCGATGTCGATACGCTGGAGCGGCGACCTGGTGGCTCCCGTCACCGGGCGTTACCTGTTTGCCATCACCAGCGACGACGGCTTCCGCCTGCGCATCGACGGGCGCGAAATCTCCAGCGCATGGCGCGTGCGCTCGGCCGAGACCAACTACATCAGCATGGGCATGCACGAGGGGCAGACCTACCACGTCGAATTCGAATACTTCGACGCCGGCGGCGAGGCCGTGGCCAAGCTGGCCTGGCGCACTCCCACCGTCGAGGGTGCCGACCCGCTCGACGCCTATGGCAAGGCCGGGCAGATGGTGCGCACGAGCGATGTCACCATCGCCGTGATGGGCATCGACAAGGCCACCGAGCGCGAGGGACAGGACCGCGGCGCCATCGAGCTGCCTGCCGACCAACTGCGGTTCCTGCAGCTGGCCTACGAGGCCAACCCCAACCTGGTGGTGGTGATGGTGGCCGGCAGCCCGCTGGTGAGCGAGTGGGTGAAGGACAACGTGCCCGGGCTGATTTACGCCTGGTATCCCGGCGAGCAGGGCGGCACAGCCGTGGCCGACGTGCTCTTTGGCAACACCAACCCCGCCGGCCGCCTGCCCATGACCTTCTACCGCTCGACGGCCGACCTGCCGCCCTTCGACGACTACGAGCTGGCCAACGGACGCACCTACATGTACTACGACTCCGAGCCGCTCTACCCCTTCGGCCACGGCTTGAGCTACACGCAGTTCCGCTATTCCGGACTGCGGGTGGCCGCCGACAGCGACGCCCTCACCGCCTCGTTCGACGTGCGCAACGTGGGCCGCACCGACGGCGACGAGGTGCCGCAACTCTACGTCCGCTTCCCGGCGCAGTCGCGCCCGCTGCCTATCAAGCAGCTGCAAGCCTTCGAGCGCGGGACCATTCCCCGCGCCACTTCGCGCCACATCGAGATGCGCGACGTCGCGTAGCCGTTCGCGTAGTCGGAGTCG